>JAYSTZ010000825.1:0-5705 GCA_043719365.1 Verrucomicrobiaceae bacterium
GGTATGATAATTTCCAATTGCAAACTCGCGAAAACCGGAGCACTAAGTCGTTGATGAACAACGTCCGCCTCACTCGAACTGTCTCCTTTCTCGTAACCAGCATCGCTGCTCTCACCGCGCTCCCAGTCCTTGCCGCTCCAGTCTTGTGGAATGCGCCTCAGGTTGTCTCGGGCGATTCGGATGTGAGTCTCTCAGGGTCTTTTGATCGCGCGCATCTCTTCGGCGGATCGACGGCTGTGGTGAATGGGGTGACGTTCTCGCCGTTTGGATCGGGCGATACCGCTTCGATTTCATCGCAGTTTGGCGGGTTTGGCGGTGGCGGTGCTCCGTTTGATAATCTTTCTGCGAACTACCGCACGTTACTCACGAACGGGTTTTACGGCGGCGCGGGTGCGGCGACGATCACGCTCAACAATCTCGCCAGCGGGCTGGATTATGAGGCGCAGTTCTGGGTGAATGATTCTCGCAACTGCTGCTCGGGGCGCAATGAAACCATCAGCGGCTCTGCGGCGCTTGCATACAGTACGATTCCTGGCGGCACGGGCGGAGTCGGGTCTTATGTGAAGGGCACTTTTACGGCGGATTCGACGAGCCAGACGCTCACGTTAAACTCCGGCTCTAGCGTGCAGGCGAACGGACTTCAGCTACGCGCGACGGGCGTTTCGGCGGGGAATACGGCGACGATCACGGCGCAGAAGAACTACGCGACTTTGTCCTCCGCTGCGAACTCTACGGTGAACTTCAACTACGCAACGGATTCGTGGCAGAGTACGGTGCTCTCGGGCGCGGGCGGTCTTCAGAAATCCGGCGCAGGCACGCTCATTCTCACTTCGGCACAGACTTATACGGGCGCGACGACAATCTCCGGCGGCACTCTGCAACTCGGCACTCCGACTGCGCCGGTCGCGGGTTCGTCGCTCTGGCTTGATGCTTCCAATGCCTCGACGCTGACGACGAGCGGTGCGAATGTAACGCAATGGCGCGATGCGGGCGGCGGCGCAAATTTCCTGAGCGTTGGCGGCGGCACTCCGATACTTCAGGCAAATGCGCTGAATGGAAAATCGGTCGTGGACCTCGGCGCTTACGGCAGTGGAAGCTGGATGTCTTTCAATCAGGATATGACGAACATTCAGACGGGATTCATGGTGATGGATGCGTCGAACTTCCTGCTCGGCAGCACATATAACTATCACTTCCATCGCGGCGGCGGGAACGGTGCGAATGATAGCGATCCGATTTGGAGCACGCCGTATGCGGCGGCGAGTTTAAAAGCCGGGCAGACGTATGTGAACGGCCAGCAGGTCAATGGCGAGACGACCGGCGTGCCGAGCGACTACTCGATGATTGATTTCGTCACGAGCGGCGGCGGCGTGGAGTCAAATGCACTTGCGAACGACCGCAATATCGGCGGTCGAACGGGCGGTCAGAAAATCGGGGAGATCATTCTCTTTAATACGGTGCTTGGAACGTTGGACCGCGTGAAGACGGAAGCGTATCTCGCTGGGAAATGGCTGACTCAGGGCGGCGCGACGAACAACGTGTTGCCGACTTCCACCCCAGTTTCCATGTCGGGCGGCGGGCGGCTGGATCTGTCGGGCTTTAATCAGACCATCGGCTCGCTCGCGGGCTCGGATGCAAGCGGGACTCAGGTGCTGCTGGGCGCTGGACGGCTCACGATCGGCGGCTCCAACAACACGTCTTTTGACGGCGTGATTTCGGGCGCGGGCGGCATCACTCGCTCGGGCAATGGTGCGCTCACGCTGGCTGGAGTGAACACTTATACGGGCACGACGGATGTGAATTCCGGCAAGCTGCTGGTGAACGGTTCGCTCGCGGCAGCAAGCGTGGTCACCGTCGCAAGCGGCGCGACGCTCGGCGGCTCGGGGACAGTGAATGGAACGGTGACCGTGAACGCCGGAGGCGCAATCGAATCGACGACCGGCGTGCTTTCGCTGGCCTCGCTTACGTTGAGCGGCACAAGTATTTTCAACATCGCTCCGGCGACCGGAGGCTCGGTGAACGTCACCGGCACGAACGCTCTAAACGCGGGCGGGACAGCGACGATCAATATCGTCGGTTCGGCACCGGCGATCGGGCTGCACTCGCTGGTGAATTACGATGGTACGCTTGGCGGCGGCTTTGTTTCATTCGCGCTCGGCACTTTACCAAACCGCGTGCTCGCCAGTCTCAATCATGATTTCGGCGCGACGCTCATTCAGCTCAATGTTACGGGCACGGACTTCCCGATTTGGTCTGGTGCGGCGGGCGGTGCGTGGACCACGACGGCGGGTGCAGCGCCGAAGAACTGGGTGCTGAATTCAAACAACGCCACGGGTACCGACTTCCTTGTCGGCGACAATGTGCTGTTCAACGACTTCGCGACCGGAACCGCCGTGGGAATCAACGGGGCGAATGTGAGTCCGGCCACTGTCGTCTTCAACAACACGGTCAATCAATACACCATCACCGGAACGCACGGCATCGCAGGCGGCACTGGTATTACGAAGAGCGGCAACGGCAGCCTCACGCTCGCCACGCCAAACACATTTGCGGGCGCGGTGAATGTGAATGCCGGAACCGTCCGCGCCGGGCACGCAAACGCGTTTGGCTCTACCGTCACCGGGACGACGATTGCAAGCGGTGCGACGCTCGATTTGAACGGCACCGCAGTCGGCGCGGAACCACTCGTGCTCAACGGCTCGCTCATCAATGCAAGTGGCACGTCAGCGAGCTTCGCTGGAGACATCACCGTTGCCACGGCCGCGACGCTGGGAGGCAGCGGCGAGTCCACGCTCACCGGCAATGTGCAGGGCGGCGGCCTGCTGACAAAAGCGGACGCTGGTCGCGTCATCCTCGCGGGTGGCAATTCGTTCAGCGGCCAAATCTTCGTGAACTCAGGCGCGCTTCGCGTGACCAATAGCAGCGGAATGGGCGCAGGCGGATTTAACGGCGTGAGCAATTCGTTCATCGCAAACGGCGCGGCGCTCGAACTCGCAAACAACGTGACGCTCACAGAGCACTTCCATTTTTCCGGCACGGGCATCGGCGGCACCGGCGGCGTGCGCAGCGTGAGCGGCAATAATGCGCTGAGCACGGCGGTCGCCATCGACTCAAACTCAAGCATCGGCGTGGACGCCGACACGCTCTCCGTGAACGCCGCGATTTACCACGACAGCGGGGCGTTCGGCCTCACGAAAGTGGGCAACGGCACGCTCGTGCTCGGCGCGGAAAATACGTTTTCCGGCGGGCTGAATTTGAACGCGGGAATCGTGCGGCCCACGGTCGCCGGTGCGCTCGGGACGAGCGGCGGAACCGTGACAGTGAACAACGGCGGCTCGCTCGACATTAACGCAAACAACCTCGAAGCATACAACATCTCCATCAGCGGTGCAGGTGCGGACCCGACGCTCGGCGCGCTCGGAAACAGCTCGGCTGGAAATGCCGGGCTGCGCGAAATAGGAAACATCGCGCTCCATGGAAACGCTACCATCGGCGGCAACGGCGGGCGTTGGGACATCGGGCGCTACGACTTCCCTGGAGCGGGCGGAAACACGGTGCATATTTTCGGAAACGGCAACGTGCTCACGAAAGTCGGCAGCAGCTACGTCGGGATTCTCGGCTCCGCAGCGCCGGGCTCGGATCTCGCAGGCACCATCGTAAACGGAGGGACACTTGCCCCGCACCAAAGCCTCTCATTCGGAAGCGGACCTGTGACCGTGAATACCGGAGCAATCGTGCGTCCGTGGGGCGCACCGGTCTTTGCAAACAACTTTACCCTCAACGGCGGCACCATCGAAAACGAAGGTTTCAACGACACCTACAACGGCACGCTCGCCATCGGCGCGGGCGGCGGCTCCTTCACCGGCAACGGCACGACCAATGTGAACGGCATCATCTCAGGCTCCGCGCCCATCACAAAAACCGGCGGCGGCACGCTTCGCCTCACCGGCACGAATACGCACACCGGCGACTACAATCTCGGCGGAGGCAATCTGCGCGTCGCCAGCGTTACCGGACCGGCGATTCTCGGAAACATCAACTACACCGCCGGCGGATTCCTCATCGCTGAACAGCCAAACCAATTTGGCCCGAACACGATCATCAATTTCACTGCAACCAACAGCCACGCAGAAGTCGCGCTCTACGGAAACAACCAGACCATCGCAGGACTCACGACCGTCAACGACCTTACCGTGCTCCAGAACTCGCACGGCGGCATCGGAGCCGCGAGTGCCAACGCGGTGCTTACGATCAACCAGAGCTTTAACAGCAGCTACAACGGCTACATCCGCGACAACACCGGCAACGACGCCACCAAGCTCAGCATCACGAAAAGCGGCAACGGAAAACTCGCACTCAGCGGCACGAATCTTACCTACACTGGAGCGACCACCATCAACGGCGGCACCTTGGAAGTGAACGGAGCCATCACCGGCTCCTCATTCTTCATCGAAAACGGCGGCACGCTCGCAGGCACAGGCTCAACCGGCCCCGTAATCGCATACAGCGGCGGCAAAATCGCACCCGGCAACAGCCCCGGCGTGCTCACCACCGGCACGCTGTTTATGGACGCTGGAAGCACCCTCTCGCTGGAGCTCAACGGCACCACCCCCGGCGTCGAATACGATCAGCTCAGCGTCAGCGGCACCGTCAACATCACCGGTGCCATACTTAGCCTCAACGGAACCTATCTCACCGCCCCCGCAGTTGCGAACGACCTCTTCACGATCCTGCTCAACGACGGCACCAGCGACCTTGTCACCGGCACGTTCGCCGGGCTGCCGGACGGCGCTTACTTCACGGCGCTTGGCGGCCAGGACTTTATCATCAGCTACACCGGTGGTGATGGAAACGACGTTACACTCCTAGCCGTCCCCGAGCCTGGCAGCGCAGCACTGCTGCTTGGTGGTCTTGCGCTGCTCGCAGGCCGCCGTCGGCGGAAGTAAGCGCAGCCAGGGTCGCAGCGCGGTTCGGTTCCGAAAAGCAGACCGCGTCACTCAGGAATTCTTCTGCATTGCGGACGGAATCGCGCGCCTTCGTGAATTTTTGAGATATTCAGGCTAGTCGATAAAGAGGTTCGCTCGGCTCGCGAGAAGGCGGCAATCCCGCTTCCGCCGAAGTCGGATGAAGCGACTTTTTCTTCTCCGCGTGTAACTCGATCTCGTGGGAACGATTCCTACGTACGACGAGGCGAGGTAATTTCTTGACGACCAAGATGCCGGGAACCGCGACAGGTTGATTCAGCGTCTGCTGGATGATACGCGGTATCCGCAGCAGGAGGCGACGGTTTGGGACCTCACGCTGTTTGGTCGCAACCCTCCGAATCAGGATCCCACGCGCAATCGGAGGGTGTGACCTCGCTGTGATGTAAAATCCGCGTAGCGGAAAAACAATCCCGATCTATCGGGATTGTCGCTGCTGCTCCGCAGCAATTGCTGGCAAGACGCATCTTACACCACCACGCGGTCTCACCCGTGCCGAAGCCGCTTTTTTCACGCAAGGAAAAGCTCACATCCTTTGAGTCATGCACATCCAGTCTGTGCCGGAGCCCGGCAGCACAGCGTTGCTCGCATTCGGGTGCCTCGCACGGATTGGCCGCCTCCGTAGGTAGAGCCAGTCCTGTCTTTCTGATTTTTTGAAAACACTTGGTTATTCGAGGGCGCGATTTGTTGAGTTTTTGGAAATCCACCCGCTGTTTTTCGATT
>JAYSTZ010000826.1:0-5701 GCA_043719365.1 Verrucomicrobiaceae bacterium
GGGTTCCATCGAGACGTGTGCATCGGATGAAACCCCTGCGGGGTAAATACGGCATGACCGTTGCCCCAGCGTAGCTCGTTCCTCGCAACGCTGGGCTGAGTGATGCAACGCCTTCGGCGTAACTCTGCGGGCTATCCACATACAATCGGGACAACCATCGGGCCGAATGATGCAATGCCTTCGACGTAACCGAAACGCGCGGGGCGTGAACGGCTGACTTCGCGCTTCTCTCGCGGGCGATGTCGCGCTAAAGAACAGAATATGGAAATCGTACCGATCGAACTTTTTGGCATCCACGTGGATGTGCCTTTTGCAGCGCCGCAGCCTTATTCAAAGGCGCATCTCGATGAATTCTCCGTGCAGCTTTGCAATCCGCAAACAGGGCTCGGCCTGCGTCCGGATCAAATCCGGCTCCGCCGCCTCGATGATCTTTTCGACTTCGAACTGAAGGCGAATTTCTTCGGCGAGAACGGCTCGATGACCCGCACGGCGGACCGCGTGAAATTTGGAGTCCGCAATGCGCGCACGGCGGGCGACTGGAACATCATGCACCAGACGCTGACGAAGTTTTATAACTTGATGGACTTCGACCCGAAGACACAGACGCACATTTCCGCGCACGCTCATGCGCGCTTCGAGACGCTGGACGCGCGGGATGAGTGGCTGGGGCAATTTGCGCACAGCTCGCTCATTCACAAGCCGGCGTCGCTGGGACATGTGCGGATTCAGGATTGGGAGAAGGATATCCGCGTGCTGATCGAGCTTTCGCAGCCGGTGCCAAATTCGGTGTTCATCGCGTGGGATACGCAGTTCTCGAATGATCAGGAGTGGGACAGTTTTCTCGGGACGATGCCGAGCGTGATGGAGAACTCGGCGAATTTCTTCGAGATCGGGTTCGAGCCTTTCAAAGAACGCGTTTGAAGCCGATGCGACTCGATGCGCTGCTCTCCCGCTACGGCTATTGCAGCCGCAGCGAGGCGCGTGCGTGGCTGAAAGCGCGGCGGGTGACTGCGAATGGAAAGACGCTCGTTTCGCATTCGGACAAAGCGGTCCCGGGCTCCGTGCTCGTCGATGGCGAGCCGGTGGATTTCCCCGATGGCCTGCTGGTTCTTTTGCACAAACCAGCCGACTACGTGTGCTCGCACGATCCCGGCGAGGGGCCTTCGGTTTATGATTTGCTGCCGCCGCGCTGGCTGGAGCGAAATCCGGTGGTGACGACGATCGGCCGGCTCGACAAGGATGCGACCGGCGTTCTGCTGCTCACGGACGACGGCGAGCTTGTCCACCGCTGGACATCGCCGAAACACAAAGTCGCGAAGCTCTACGAAGTGACGGTCGATTCAGATTTGCCCGAAGGAATCGCGGAGCTTTTCGCCGGTGGTGCGCTCATGCTGGAAGGCGAGGACAAGCCCTGCCTGCCTGCAAAATGCACGGTGCTCGGTCCGCGCGAGGCGACGCTGGAGCTGACGGAAGGGCGGTATCATCAAGTAAAGCGGATGTTCGCCAGCCAGGGCTGCACCGTGACGCGACTGCACCGGAGCCGGTTTGGGGACATCACCCTCGATGGCCTCGCTCCGGGCGAATGGCGTGCGCTTGGGTGTGACCGCGCCGTGATGTAGCGCAAGAGGACAGGAGCGGCGAGAGCCGTAAGACAGCCGAAGACATTCCTGTCGCCGACAGCGCGACAAACAAAATAGACGTGCAGTTTCCGAACAATTCCCACAAGGCTGCTCTTGATTCCAAGACGCCTTCGGACCACTACGCTGTCGGCGACAGGAATGCCTTCGGCTGTCTTACGGCTGTCGCCGCTCCTTGTCGCTGCCGCGACTTACATCACATAGCGGTCACAACGGGGCGCTTTCGCAACCAACGGTTTGATTTCGGCGCGTTGACGCCCGGCCTTTCCTCCGTCATTCTCTCTCTTGTGAAAACGGTCATCACATTCTTGATTTTGCTCGCTGCGCTGCTGGCTCCGACCCGCGCAGGGCAAAAAGTCGTGCTCTTTGCCCGTCTCACCGACGCCGCAGTGGTCGAGCTTTCGACTGGCGCGAAATGGCGGATGGACAAAGGCGATGCGTTCCCGGTCATCGCTTACAAGGAGTCGCACACGATGGTCATTCTGCAACTTGCGGGCGCGCAGTTCATGGTGCCTGCGAACAAGACGGAGATCGTCCCGGACAAAGAGCTATCCGACGCGATTACAAAGTATCGCGACAATGTGACCAACTACATCAACGGTTATTCCGACCGCTGGAAAAAGAACGCGCAGGAAGGAAAAACCGAATAAGATGAAACTCTACGTCAAAACATGGTGCCCGTGGTGTGTGTCCGCTCGCGAGTGGCTGGACTCCCGCAGCTACAAATACGAACTCATCGACGTGGAAGCCACGAAGGCTGATTACGAGACGATGATCCGCCTTTCAGGACAATCGAAGACGCCGACCCTCGTGCTGGAAGACGGCGCAGTGCTGCCAGACTTTGGCCCCGACGAGCTGGCCGCATTTGTCGCCAAGCACAACCTTCGTCCGTGACACCCACCGCAAAACTTTTGCTCATCGCGGGCGTCTTCGTGCTGAGCATTGCTCTGCGTGGATTGAACGGAATCCTCCCGCGGAAGCTCGGTGTGCTGGGTTTTCTTTCGACGTCATTTCTCATCGGCTGGTTCGTCAGCGACTGGTGGCCGATGGGGCTCGTGTTTGTGAGCTTCTGGCTGGTGTGGCCTTGGTATGAGCTGATCACGCGGGTAAAAAAAATCGCGATGCCCGCGGAGAATCTGCTGCGGCACAAATCACCTCCGCATCCTGAATTTTTCCCCGCGCTTGGCGAGTTGAGCGATGAGATGGAGCAGGAGGGTTTTGAGCATGTCGAAGACCTCGGGCGCGAGTGGGACGAGGCGCAGCAGTTCTTCCGCATCTATCACAAAAAAAGCGAGCGCGTGCAGGCCGTCATCTGTCTCGTCGAGCAACAGCAGTTCGCATTTTACTACCTTCGCATTCTTTCGCGCGCGAAGGACGGAACCGTGTGGACGACTTGGAACTACCCGTTTTCGCTGAACCTGAAGCTTTCCCCTGACTGGCGGATCAACCGCGAGAGCGGCGAGAAATCGTTTCTCGAACTGATGGAGAGCCATCGCTTATTCCTCGCTTCGCACCTCGTACACGATGAGGATCTCGATGAAACAAATCCCGATCGACTTCAGGAGCAGTTGCAAGGCGAGCAGAGTAGCCAGATCGCGCACAACGTCACCGCCGGAATCCTGCGCAAAGACCCGGATGGTGCCATCCGTTACACATGGCGCGGGCTGTGGTTCATCTGGGTCCAGCTTCTGCGGGACTTCGTCCGGCTTTCCTAAACAAACACCATGAGTATCACCCTTCCAGCCGCGCATCCGATTGACCAGGTCATGGTCGAGGAACGTGCGGCGTCGTTCACTAAAAGGAGTATCAAAACGAGCGCGAAGCTCGCCGGGCTCAAGATGATCGTCTCCATGATGGACCTCACGACGCTGGAGGGAAAAGACACGCCCGGCAAAGTCGCCTACCTTTGCCGCAAAGCCATCCAGCCGGCGGAACCACGACTCGCGGTGCCGAGTTGCGCGGCGGTTTGCGTTTATCCGAATCTCGTTCGCGCTGCGAAATCGTTCCTCGGAACGAGCGGCGTGAAAGTCGCCGCCGTCGCGACGGCATTCCCGAGCGGCGCGATGCCGCTTCGTGTGAAGCTTCAGGATGTGCGTGCCGCTGTGGGCGAGGGGGCGGACGAGATCGACATGGTGATCGACCGCGGTGCATTTCACGCGGGGGAATTCGGCCGGGTCGCCGACGAGATTGTCGCCGTGAAAGAAGCGTGTGGCGCAGCGCATCTGAAGGTCATTTTGGAAACAGGCGAACTCGTCACATACGACAACGTGCGTTTTGCCAGCGACATCGCGATGAACGCCGGCGCGGACTTCATCAAGACGAGCACCGGCAAAGTGCAGCCAGCCGCGACGCTGCCGGTCACGCTCGTAATGCTCGAAGCCATCCGCGATTTCTTTTTCGCCACCGGACGTCGCATCGGTATGAAGCCCGCGGGCGGCATCCGAACGGCGAAAGAGGCGCTCTCCTATCTCGTCATGCTCTCGGAAACCCTCGGCGACGACTGGCTCACCCCGGACCTTTTCCGCTTCGGCGCAAGCACGCTCGCAAACGATGTGGTGATGCAAATCGCGAAACTCAACGACGGGAACTATCAGGGCTCCGATTACTTCTCGCTGCCGTAGTTCGGCGGATATCCATCTTCCAAACTTCAAAAAGACGGTATGCGGAAACGAACGACGGGCGACGGGTAGGGTGGGCGTCTCGCCCGCCGATTCGGGCGTCCCGCCTGAATCATCGCACGTACGAAGGACGCGATACTCCAAGAGGGACGACAGAGCACTCCACCGGGCGCTGCGCAAGATGCGCCGCGCGGCAGGCGGGACGCCCACCCTACCCGCCGCTCATCGATTCACGCGCGGGACATCTCTTTTTTGTGAAAGACGGAATTACTCCTTAATGATCCGTCGGATGATATTTCCGCCTTGGAAAAATATCTGGTTTGAACTGCCGCCGGAGTTCTTCACCGCTTCGACAGGCTGGGTCTCGAATGGCGAACGAGCGCCCGGAGTGAACACGATTTCACTCAGCTCGGATGCGGGAATCTCAAACGCTCCCGTTCCCGGCGATTCGCACGTCGCCTTCCTGTTTTCAAAGCGGAACTTCTCCACGGTCAGCGCGCCTTTCCCCGCGAGACGAAAGCGCGTCCCAACGACCTGCGGCGTTGGCAACGCTGCAAATTGCACCATCGTCGCTCGCTTTGCAGGCACTTCGAGCTCGCCGATTTCGCCTTCGATGAAAAGGGAGTCCGCCGTCGCCTTGGTGACGGTGCCGTGCGTCTCGTCGCCATTCACCAGTGCCACGGAATCACCCGGCGGTTCCTGTTCTTTGGGCGGTTCCGCCGCAGTTTCCTTCTTCGCTTCGGGTTCCGCTTGGGCAAGTTGAACACCGTTCACGATGCGAATCTCCTGTTGGTTGCCGGCATCCGCGGTCTTCGTTTTCTCCGCCATCGGCGGGAGCGCACCAGTCCACGGCCCGACCCAGATATTTGAGACCGAGACGCGCGAGACGGAAGATTGAGGCAGGATGGAAATTCCCCGGCCCGGCTTTGGGCTGTCGGCGGTGCCTTTGCGCATCAATTGTCCGACGAGCTTTCCATTCACCGCCATCGAGAACCGGCCCGTCAAACGGTCGCAGTAAAACGTAAAGGTCCGCGACACGCGGCCTTCGCCGCCAGCATTCCCAAACTCGACTTGCTGTTGCTGGTTGCCGTTCAACCGCCCCGTGCGCGGGCTCATGTCGTAGAGGTAGGCGAAGTCCCCGGAACTCTGAACCATGACGCCGGGTTTGTTTTCATCGAAGAAAAAATGGGCGACAAATGAAGCGTCGCCGCTCGCCGCGCTGATGTCGAAGCTCACCTCGCATTTGTCCGGCAGATTCTCGAACGAGCGTCCGATGTTCTGCCCGCTCGACGCATTGTTTCGTCCCACCTGCGCAAGCGTGTAGGAGCCATCAAAATAGCGCCACAGGCTCGGCGGCTTGGGCCGGTTTTTGTCTGTGCGCATAGCGCTCCAGTTGCCCGGTACGACAGCGCCCGACATCCATGTTTCGCGGTCGCTGGCGCCGTC
>JAYSTZ010000827.1:0-5699 GCA_043719365.1 Verrucomicrobiaceae bacterium
CTCTGTTTGCGCTGAGTACCCAGGCGTTCAATTACTTCGTCGCGAAGGGCGGATACGTGGAAGTCACTCCAGAAGAGCTGCCTGCGGAACGCCGCAAGAAATACGATGCAAGCGGACGGAACTCAAAAGTGCTCCAAAAAACAGTCGTGACGGCTGCTGCGGAGACTCCGCGCACCTGATTTTGTTGAAGGAAAACGGGACACAAAAGGGGTGTTTGAACCTGAAAGTCGGGGTTTTCACGGATTTCGGTGTTTTTTTTTGAAGAATTCCGTTGACGAATTGGTGCCAATCGCTAGAAACGTCCTCAGCACCGCGGCGGAAGGCTGGGGATGACTGGGCCGGATTCTGGGGGGAACAACTGGTTCGGCTCCCCAGCCTTCCGCTTCGGTGCTAAATTTTTGTCGGAATGGGAGATGGAACACCGATTTTAAAACGGGACTTTTTTCAAAGTGACCCAGTCACGTGCGCCAGAGAACTTATTGGTTGTGTAGTGCGGTGGAACGGATGCTCTGGTTTAATTGTGGAAACAGAGGCGTATGCTGCGCTGAACGACGAAGCCTGCCACACGTGGTCGCGACCCAGTGCGCGCGAGTTTGTCGCGAGGCATTCGGCAGGGGATGCGTATGTGTATTTCAACTACGGCATGTATTGGATGCTGAACGTCCTCGTCAAAGGCGGCAGCGAAGATGGATTTGTCCTCTTCCGTGCGATTGAGCCGAACAGCGGAATCGACGCCATGCGCAGGTTGCGTGAAGCGAGTCGCCGCACCGGGCAAAAGCCGATGAAAGATACTGAGCTTTGCAGCGGTCCCGGCAAACTCACGCAGGCACTCGCTGTCACGGGTGCAGACCACGGACGCGACTTTTGCACTTCGCGGGGAATCGGTCTGTTTGAAAGGCCGAATCCGGTGAAAGTCGTGAGCGATGTTCGCGTCGGGATATCCAAAGCCACGGAGCTGCCATGGCGGTTTTTACTCGCCGGAAGTCCGCACGTTTCCCGCCCGGCTGCTACCAGGCCCGCTCAATACTGCGGCGCTTCCAAAGGAACTCGAACATGTTCCCCTCGTGCGGCTGGTCCCACGAAATCGCCATTGTAGAAACAGGGCCGATATTGAGCCGCTCGATTTCCGGATACGCTTCGAGTTCCGCGATAAATGCCGGGTCTTTCGTGATGGCTGTGCAGGCGAGTGTGTACTCGATTTTTGAGAGCATCTCGGACTGCGGACATGTCACAACACTCGCATAAGGACAGAGGAATTCTTTGTTGGCCAGCGGATGCGCGAAGCTGTCGCAGCGCACGATGGTCGGCTTTAGGAATGTCCCGCCTTCATGGACGACCTTGCGCGGTCCACCGCGATATTTTGCGGTCACGTCTTCCGCGCCCGGCGTGGCGAGACCGTCTTCGATGCTTGCTTCGATAAAGTCGGCCATTTTCGGATTTGCAAAGCCGCTCAGACGCGCGTTCGGATCCTCGTTCGATGTGGGCTGCAAGAGCCCGAGTTTCTGCGCGAGTGCGTCGGCGATTTCCGCTGCGTAGCGCGGCACGACCACGGCGCTGGCGTTGATGCATGAGCGTCCGCCGTTGTCGGAGATGGCTCCGGCGATGACATCGAGGTAGTCGCGCCAGTTTTCGATGCAGTCTTCGCCGATGAGAATCTTGCTCCAGCCGGGTCCGTGGAGCTGGATGGCGGGATTATTCGCATACTGTTGCGTCGTGTTCTTGTCGCCGAAAATGAGCGCACGTCCGCACGCTTTCAGAATCTCCGCCGCGCCTTCGTGGTCGGTCGGGTAAAAGCCAAACGCCTCCGCGGGAACGCCCGCGGCAATGAAGGCCTGAATGAGCCGGTAAGGCGTCCACGGTTCTTCGCGACCGGGCTTGATAATCACCGGAGTCTTCAGCGCGATGGCCGGCAGCCACAGCGAATTCACCGCAGGCGAGTTGCTCGGCATCACGAGCCCGAGCGCCTGCCCGGCGGGGAAAAACGAGAGCTTCGTTCCGAACTGCTCGCCGAATCCGCGGTCGATAATCGTCATGTCCAGACCGCGGGAAAGACCGTTCAGGATGACATCGAGATGCGTCAGCGCATAGTGCAGCTTCGTCATGTTGCGACGCACCATCACATGCGGCAGTCCGCTCGTGCTGCTCAGCGTTGCGACGTATTCGTCCGCGCTTTGCGTATGCCCTTTGTCGCCGAGGGGCAGGGTGCCATTGAGGAAAAACTCACCCGCTTTCGCCGACATCGCGATGAGCTCGGCGACCGTGAATTTTGCGAGCGCCTTCCGCGCCTCGCCGAGGCGACGGAAGTCTTTGCGAAGGATTCCCGCATTGATCGTCGAAACGACTGCGCAGACATTGCCGGTGCGGTGGTCTTTGATTTCGAGCTTGTCGAGGCTCTCGTAGCTGCGGCCGAGACGAAGGACAGGAAGATGCGGTACATTGGACATTCTCGCGGAATATTACGTTTACGTAGTATTTTGCAAAGATTTTCTCGTGGAGGATACGACAATTCCCGCTGCGACTAATCGCGGTCGTTGTGAATGCTTGCGGATGCCGGCAGCAAAACTTCGCACCGTCCCGTCAATGGCCCAGCAGATCACTCGGCTTCTACGCCTTTCTTTCCAGTTTTCTTGCCGCCGCCTTCGGCGGGATATGGCTTCACCCTAAAAAACGCAGTTGGTTTAACCGTGAAAGAACGCAAAGAGCACAAAAGAAGCGGATTGATGCACCAACACGGCTTGGCATCTATTCATCAAGGCGGTGAGTGCGCTAATCCTTGCAAACTACATTCTTTGCGTTCTTTGAGTTCTTTTGCGGTTATCCACTGCGGTTTTTAGGTTCATAGTTGGATGCGCAACTTAACAGCACTCAGTCCCCGTAAGGTAGGACACTCCATTTTCAAAAGAAGAACCCGGCTCGCTGCACGGTGAAAATCTCCGCGCGCACTCCGGGCGGGGACGCGACGCGTCACTCTCCGGCAAAGAATCCGACGCGGCGGAACTTCTCATAGCGCTCTTTGAGCAGTTGTTCCATCGGGATTTTTTTCAATTCCTCAATGTGTTTTACTACGGCGGTCCGGAAGTTGGTGATGGCCTGCTCCTGATCCTGATGTGCGCCGCCCAGTGGCTCGGGAACGACATCATCGACGAGCTTGAACTCCTTTAAATCGTTCGCCGTGAGCTTCAGGGCTTCAGCCGCTTCCGGAGCGTGCTTGCGATGCTTCCACAAAATCGCCGCGCAGCCCTCCGGGCTGATGACCGAATAGTAGGCGTTCTCAAGCATCAGCACGCGATCACAGACACCGATTCCGAGTGCTCCGCCGCTGCCGCCTTCGCCGATGACCACGCCGATCGTAATTGTACGAAGCGTCATCATATCGCGGATATTCACGGCAATCGCCTCCGCGATGTGGCGCTCTTCGGCGCCGATGCCGGGATACGCGCCGGGCGTGTCGATGAGCGCAACGAATGGGAGATGAAACTTCTCCGCCATGCGCATGAGACGAAGCGCCTTGCGATAGCCCTCCGGATTTGCGCAGCCGAAATTCCGGTAAATGTTCTCCTTCGTGTCGCGGCCTTTCTGATGGCCCACGACCACGCATTTGTGAGCTCCGATGGTGGCGAGTCCGCCGGGCATCGAGGGGTCCTCCGCAAATCGCCGATCTCCGTGGAGCTCGATAAAATCGCTGAATGAAAGCTGCAGATAGTCCAGCGAATAGGGCCGCGCGGTGTGTCGCGCGATTTGTACGCGCTGCCATGCGGTCATGTTGGAATAGATGTTCTTTTTCGTTTCCTCGATCTTCGCCTCAAGGCGGCGGACCTCGGGTTCAAGGTTCACATTATTCTCCCGGCTCTGGCGTCGCAATTCTTCAAGCGACTGTACCAGTTCCGATATTGGTTTTTCGAAATCCAAAGGCTGCAATTTCATCTTCACTCCAGAGTCGCTGGTGCGCCTTTCGGAAGCAAGACTGCGATTTCACTCATGTGCTCCCGAGACAGGCGGATTCCGATCGGAATCGGGCGCGAAGGATCATCCGCGTGGGAGAAAAGCGAGAGTCCGGGAATCGGGTAGCCGATGGTGTGGAAGCAGCCGTAATACTCTTGGGAAGTGGGTTTCGGGGCGACTCCATTGTCATTGAAGGCGGCCTTTTCGGTGACTTTCACGGTCTGCTTTGGCAGTGCTTTTTTTTCCGGCCAAGACAGCGGAGGATACTGCCGGAAGAATTTGTCGCCGTTCATCAGAATCACCCGCTGCTGGCTCTGTTTCAGCACCAGCCGAAAGTTGCTCGGGAACGCGATGAGCCGCTGGCCGAGCTGGATCTTGTCGTTCTGTAGTTTATTGAGATGAACGATGAGCTCAATCGACATCTTCGCCCGATTCGAGATTCGTGCGAGTGAGTCGCCAGGCTTTGCGACCACGGTGTTTTCCTCGGTGGGCTTCGCATTGAAGAACAGTGCGCTGTTGAGTGCGCCGATGCGATCCCGCGCTTCGTCGCGTTTCGATGATGAAGGATGCACTTGGAGGAATCTCTCGAACGCGGCAACCGCATCGGTCGGCGAGCCTGATGCCTGCATCTCCACGCATTGCTGGAAGTCCGGAAGGCTCGGGTCTTTCGGAGGTTCCGGTCGCGGTTCATCCGAGTCCGCTTTTAGGTCGATGTGCGGCTGGAGATAGAGCGTTTGTACGGCGATATACGCACCGCCAAAAATGGCGCAGGCAAGAGCGATAATGAAGATGATTCGAAGAAGCACGGGACTCGTGGTCGGGGCGAGAGCCCCTCATCAGATAGAACGCAACAGGTGGACGATTCTTTCAGGAAAAAACCGTGCCCCTGCAAATTTCGCTACTTTCGATTCCGCCGGATGACGATTTCCACGCGGCGGTTCGGAGCCTGTTCCTCCACGGTTCCGGCAGCTACGACCATCTTGCGGCTTCCCTCTCCAATCGTTTGGATTTTGCGGGGATCAATCCCTAGATTCACGACGAGCCATGCGCTGACGGCTTCCGCGCGGCGCCGGCTGAGGCTGTCGTTGTATGTCGCGCTGCCGAACGAGTCGGTGTGCCCGGTGATGACGAACGTCGAAGTGAGCAGGTCGTCGCCGAGGAACTTCTTGAACACTTCGGCCACAGTCTCCATCGCGGTGCGACCATCAGCACCGAGTTTATCGTTATCGTAGTCAAATGTCGTGTTGCCCGGAAGGCTCAGCGCTTTCGGGCCCGCCGGCGAGTCGTTGAGCGCGTCGAGAATGGACCCGACATCCTTGCCCGCTATTCCGATTGCGTGACTGGTTCCGTCGCCCTCGGGCCCAGGTGATGATTCCGTGCGGGCCATGATTTTCGGCCCGGTGCGGTCGCTGAAAAACTTGTCGTCCAGCTTGGGCAGCACATCGTCTGGATTGCCTGTGGAAATGCGGGTTTCGAGCTTGGCCACTTCCATCGCCGGCTTCTCGCTGGCGAAGAGCTTGGTCGTATCCACAGACTTGTGCTGCGGCGCAATCGAGAGCTCGTCGAGTTTGATCTTCTCCTTGGGCAGAACGATTTCTTTTTTGGATGTCTTGGTTTCGACGATGCTCGCAGTGGTTACTTCGGCGGACTTCTTCGGTGCCTGTGAAATCGTGACGCGCTGGATGGTCTCTTTCTTAACCGGCGGCAATTCCCGCTGACCGAAGTTTTCCACTCTCTTGTAGTAAAAGAAGGTGAAC
>JAYSTZ010000828.1:0-2479 GCA_043719365.1 Verrucomicrobiaceae bacterium
GCGCTTCCGATCGTCACGGTGTCGTCCCCTGCAAGCGCGGTGATTTTTGCAATCCCATGCACGGAAGCGCCCGCGCCAACGGTGAGCGCATTGTTTCCCGCACCAAGGTTCACAGCCAGGAATCCGCGAACGAAGACGCCCGCGAGATCCACGAGGTCGCCGCCGGTACCGGCGGAAATCGTGAGGCTTCCGCCGACCGTGCCGCCGACTGCGTAGGTGGCCGCCGCGAGTCCATTTGAGAATGTCACCGGCCCGCGAGCGGAGCCGTGGAACTCAAAGTCCGTCGCGCCTGTCGCTGTGACAGAGCCGGCTTCGGAGCCAGCGCCGACGACGAAGCTGCCGCCCACTTGCGCGATCTTTACCGCGCCCTTGATGCTCGTGGCTTCCACGGAGCTATCAACGGTGATGTCCGCCGCGCCTTTTGCAGTGATGCTCAGTGCGCCGCGAAGCGTGCCGCCGTTGAATCCGACGATGTCATCGCCAGTGCCAGTGGCAATGGTGACGCTGCCGCGAAGCGCCGTGTCGCCGCCAAGCACGACGCGGATGGTGTCATCGCCCGTGCCTGTGGCGATGCTGATGCTGGCGACCGTGCCGGTGAAATCGGCGGTGGTCTCTAGGTCGTTGTCGCCTGCGAGGTCACTGACGAGGAAGTCGCCGTTCGAGAGTTGCTCGACGGAAATTTCGACTGCGGTGTTTGCAAGCTTTGGACCGACTTTCAAGACGCCTCCGATGAGGCTGGTCGAGAGAGTGGTGGCGTCCACAAAGACGCCGGCCGGTGCGATTCGAGACTCGAGAGCCTCGATGGATGATATAGTGCGCATAATAAGTGGGTGCCCGCTTCGGAGCCGTCCGGCCACAAGACCAGACGGCTCCGTTTTTGCGGGCGATTTTTTGTTTAGCGGACGCCCATCACGCGCATCACCTTGAAGAAGACTTCGGTGTTGTCGTAGTAGCCGGAGAAATACTGCGAGCCGCGGCCAAATGCCGACAGCGGGATATCCGAAGCGGTGTGTGCGGCGACGGTGTCGGCGATTTGACCGGTGATGAAGAATCCGGTCGCGGAGTCGCGGGCGGTCGCTCCGGCCGGGTTGCCGGTTTGGTTCACGATGCTCGGCTGTTGCGAGTCCACGAGCGGCGCTACATTTGTGAGCCAGTCTTCGTAGCGGTCGGCATTCGCTCCGTAGCCGATGAGCATCTTATTATCGATGTCGGTCTGCACGGGATAGCCGTCCGGTGCGTTGATGTAAGTAGGGAAGCCCGCCGCGTCGTAGGTGCCTACGAAGTCGAGGCGCAGTCCGGCGGTGTCGCCTGGATTGAGGACGCCGTTTCCGTTCACATCCGTCCCCGCGCCAGTGCCGAGGCGGCTGATGTGTGTGGCGTTCGTTTTCGTCGAAGCACCGATAAGCGCCGCTCCTGCGCACTCGTGATCGGCGGTGATGATGACCAGCGTATCTTTGCGCGAAGCCGCAAACGTCTTGGCGACGCCAACTGCTTGATCGAACTCGATTGTGTCGAGAATCCAGCGTTCGGTATCCATGTTGTGCGCCTGTTTGTCGATGGATGCGCCTTCGACCATGAGCACAAAGCCCGCGGTGTTCTTGCTGAGCACCTTGATCGCGGCGTCGGTCATCTCATCGAGCATCGGCTGATTTGGAAATCCATACTGCGCGGTGAGCGTGCTGGCTCCGCGGCGACCGTCGATTTTGTCTTTGGCGACGTTCATGTTCGACAGCGAGAAAAGCCCGAGGAGCTTCGTCGCACCGGCAGCCGATGCAGCCAGCGTGGTCGCATCGGGAGCGTAGGTGAATCCAGCGCTGCTGAAGTCGGCGATCAAGTCGCGGTCCGGGTCCAGCAGTCCGTTGGTCGGCAGGCCCCATCCAGTCACCACATCGGCAGGCAGGACGTAGTCCGTCGCGTTGGCGCGAGCGCTTCCGTTTCCGGCAATGTTTTTTGGCAGGAACCATTTCCGTCCGCCGCCGAGCAGGACGCGGAGGTTCGCAGTGACGGACATCTCGTCGAGATACTCGTCGCAGATTCCCGTCCCCGCAGCGCGGCTCTGGGTGTGGCTGCCAAACGCTCCTGGTGTCGCGTCGAAGACATCGGCCGTCGTGACGATGCCGAGTGCCGCGCCGCGTTTGCGGGCGAGGAATTCGCCGATAAGCTCAACGCGTGGGTTGTCGAATGCGTCCGTCGTATCGTCCGGGAAAACGCCCTGCTGGTTGTTGTTCGACTTGTTGCCGGTTGAGTAGCACGCAGCACCGGGAGCGGAGTCCGTAATGATGGAATTCAGCGAGGCTGTCTCGACCATGCCGGTATATGGGAAAGTGTCCATGTTCAGCGGAGCGTTCGCTTTTCCCTGCTGCACGCCCTTGCTCATGATGCGGGCGGCGGTGCGGTGTGCCGCGCCCATGCCGTCGCCGATCATGATGATGACGTTTTTCGTCGAGCCGAGACCCGGCGTGCGGACGATTTCGAAGTT
>JAYSTZ010000829.1:0-14846 GCA_043719365.1 Verrucomicrobiaceae bacterium
CCAGGGCTGCGCTCGTTCCTCGCTTTCCCTGGGCTATTACATTTGCGGACCTTCGGCCCTCCATCCGTCCGCTCTCGATTCCACTTTTAATCACACCCCCGAGTCGCTCGCTTTGCGACTGGTGGAAATTGCCAGTCGTGTATTGGAACGTTAGGCGCATAGCCACACGCATATGTCACGAATTGCCGATCAACTATATTTTGCGCCAAACGTCCGTTTTGCGGATCTCGACTTGACTGGCAAGTGCTTACCGACCCAGTTCAAACAGCGAATTGATGGCTTCTATCTCAAGCCCGCACTTTGTCTCGCCAAAGCCAATCATGCCTTTGCGGCAGGGGTCCTTGTTGTGTGTGCTATCGATGCGCTTGCTCTTATCATGACAGGTTCGACTGGTGTGACCTCACGAATTAAAGGGTTCTGTACTAAGATTCCCGAATTGGCTGACGATCAGATCGCCACCACGTTTTGCGATCACTTCCGGAACGGGTTAGTACATGAAGCACGTGTCAAGGACGGCAGCGAGTTCTCTGTCGACATCCAGCGCGTGGCAATCGCCACACGTGGAAGGCTTACAGTTCATCCCGGCTTACTAGCTGGGAGCGTCCGCGGTCTCCTCAACGATTTTGTAAAGGGGCTTGATCGCAGTCCATCGGACAAGCACGGATTCATAAAAAAACTGAAGAGGACGTTCCGGTATGAGCTTCAAAACTAATGCAGCCGAACTTTTCTGAAGGCATCCGGGCGGAGCCCCGGTGCCATCGGTCGTTTTTGCGTAACAAGGCTTACCGGGGTGTGATTAAAGTGGAATGGAGATCGGACGGATGGAGGGCCGAAGGTCCGCAAATGTAATAGCCCAGGGAAAGCGAGGAACGAGTGCAGCCCTGGGTCATAGAGCAGAGAGCGACAAGCCCTGAAAGGGCGTAATTGAACTCAAGAGGCGCGGGTAATTTCGCCCTTTCAGGGTTGAGCCGTTTTCCCACCGGAACCCAGGGCTGCGCTCGTTCCTCGCTGACCCTGGGCTATTACATGGTCGGGCCTTCGGCCCTGCTTTGATTCCACTTTTAATCACACCCGGCTTACCGCCCCCACCGTTCTTTTCCATCAACTCCCTATTGAGAAACTAGTATTGAAGCGGCGGTGAATTAAATTCAGGAAGACCCGCGCACCAATGCTCTTCGATACTCTAATCACTGCAGTCCTCATGCTGGCGCTCGCCGGGTTTGGTATTTTTGTCGGGATATTTGTGGCGGCGTTTGTGGCGATGCTCGTATTTGTGGGGATCGTCTCGACAGCTACCCTCATCGGCATCATCCGCCGCAGATTCTCCTCAGGACTCCGCGCCCTGCACTACCTGTTTTTGTCCGCTGCAGCCGTGCCTACCGGAGTCGCTGTTCTTTGGCTCGGCTCGAAGGTTTTCCCACATATCAGCAAACGCGACGTGCTCCTTGCGGGCTCGATCGGCGGTCTGTTGGGCGGGCTGCTGTTCGCGTTCGTGCTGGATCGAATCGTCGTCTTTATTTGCCGGCGCTTGCAGTAGTCCCGAAGCTCACCCAATCCTCAAAACACAAACGGGCGCCCTTCGGTGAGGACTTGCACGCGGTCGGTGAGGCCGTGGCGGCGGGCGCAGGAGATGAGGCGGCGGAGTGGTTCATCGAGGGGCTCGTAGCTGAGGCGGAAGGTGCCGTAGTGCATGGGGACCATCACTTTCGCCCCAAGGTCCGTGACGGCCTGGATGGCTTGCTCGGGGTTCATGTGGACTTCGCGTCCGCTCGGCGGGTCGTAGGCGCCGATGGGGAGAAGTGCGACGTCGATGTCGAAGCGACGCCCGATTTCTTTGAAGCCGGGGAAATAGGCGGTGTCGCCGCAGTGATAGACGGTTTTCCCGCCGCCCTGGATGATGAAGCCGCCGAAGCCGCGATGCGTATCGTGCAAGACGCGCGCGCCCCAATGATGGCAGGGCGTGAGCGTGATTTTGAGCGGGCCGAGCTTGAACGTTTCCCAATAGCCAAGCTCGTGGACGCTGCTGTAGCCGAGGTCGTGGACGAGGTTGCCGACTTCAAAGGGGACGACGATGGGCTGGCCGGCGGCGACTTTGCGCAGGGTGCGGCGGTCGAGGTGATCGAAGTGTGCGTGGGTGACGAGGACGAGGTCGATGTCGGGCAAGTCGGCGATGTTGAGGCCGGGATGCTTCATGCGCTTGATGACTTTGAGCCACTTGGCCCAGTTCGGATCGATGAGGAGATTGTGGTTTGGGAACTGGATGAGGAAGGAGGCGTGGCCAATCCAAGTGACGCCGACCTGGCCCTTGTGCAAGAAGGGGAAGACGGGCGCGGCTTCGCTGCCGACGCGCGGCTTGAAGATGGAAGGCAGCCAGACTTGCGCGACAAAGCTGCGCTTTCCCCAGCCTTTCTTGGGCTTGAGCCCGACGTGCGCCGCATCTTCGGAATGCCCGCCGTTCAGGGCTTTCTCGATGACGGCTTTTGTTTTGCTCTTTTTCGGAGTGAGTTTCGCCACGGGTATTTTTGGTTACATTTCGCGCGCCCAGTCGGGCCGCTGGCGGAGGTGGTAGAGCATTTCGCCAGCCTTTGGGACGTAGAGGACGCCCTCGTCCTCGCGGTCTGCATACGACGCGGGGTCGATGCTGCGCCAGTCGCGCCAGCCGAGATTGATCGCCGCGCATTCCTCCTCCGGGATGCCGGTGGCGAGCGTCACTTTCACGCGGCAATGCTCCACGCCGTCGCGCATCTCGCCGATGCCGCGGACGTGCGTGCTATGCGCGATAACGCCGCGCGGGACGCCGGCAAACCGCGAGAGCTGCGAGGTGAAATAGTCGCGGCAATGGTAGCCGATTTCGCGGATAAAGTTGCCGTGCGTGATGGAGAGCTCGTGGATGTGCGGCGCGTAGATGATGAGCTCGCCGCCGTCTGCGACGACGGGCTCCAGTTTATACATGCACTTCCCGCCGACCCAAAGCTCGTCATACATCTTCGGCGCGCAGGAGAGGACGGTGTGAAAGGGGCGCTCTTTATACGTGATGTGGACCTTCCGCGAAAGGTCGCTGGCGGCCTCCCACGCATCGACAGGCCCGCCGAAGAAAAGGCCGGCGAGTTCGTTCGTGCCGGGCTGCACGACCATGCAAAAGCAGCGCTTCGGCAGCGGCACGAGCGACGCCGCGTAGTCCACGACGCGGCGCACGGGCGTCCATTTGTTGCCGATGATCATGGGGTTCGTGACCAGCGCGCCGAGCCAGTGGAAATAGTTCAGCACGGTCGGGCCGCTCACGCCGGGGAAGAGATACTTGCACCCGCCGCTAAAGCCCACGACTTCGTGCGGGAAAACCGGCCCGACGATCATCAACTCGTCGTACTCGAAAACGCGCGCATTGATCTCCACCGGCACCTCCTCGGCCAAAAGCCCGCCCGTCAGTTCCAGACTCTTCTCTTTCGTGATGCGCCCGATTTCGCGCAGCGCCGCGACATCCTCCCACGCGTGGTTGTGAAAGTGGACGTTCGCGTAGGTCGTGCGGCGTTCGTCGAGCGTGAGTTCGAGCCGCTCGCAAATGGCCTCCTCGCTCATCGGCTGATGCGTGCCCAGCGCGATCATCACGTCGAGCGCCGCAGTCGCGCCGCCGATCCGTGCGTGGATGGCTTTGAACAGGACGCCGAGCGGGCAAGTGCGTGTGCCGTCGGGCACGATGAGCAGAACGCGCTTCCCGCGATAGTCGTCCGGGGCCAGGGCTCGCCCCACGAGATCCCGTATGTTTTCGAGGGAAAGAAGCTGGCCGTTTTCAGCGGCAAGAGAATGCGTCATGCGGCGACTTAACCACGCACCCTGCGGGTGGCGCTATGTAAATTTGTGTCAGAAAACTTATTGCGGGCCGGGGTCCTTGCGGTTGCGGGCGCTCTTGCACGCGGCGTCGCCACCTTCATCGGCGATGCGGACTTTTGGCAGGATCATGACGGCCCAGATCGTCGCAGCGATCATCCACACGTAGGCGGCCCAGTTCATTCCCAGCGGGCGATTCTCCGCGAGAAAATCCGCACCGGCCCGCAGCACGGTGCTGGCGATGATGAGGAATGCGACGATGCGCAGTGAAGGCAGTCGTGTGCTGAACATCGCCTCATTTCCCGAGTGCCCGAGCACCACGCGGGTCGCGACGGTGAACGTGACAAGACTGAAGCCGCCGATGAAAATCACATGCAGCCCGGCGACCCGCTGCCCCGGCCAGAAAAGCGGGAAGATCAGCCCGACGAGCAGCGCAAGCAGCGCGAGATTCACGGCGAGCGGCACGGTTTTCCCCGGCGCTGGCGTGCGATGAATCGGCACCATCACCACCACATAAGCCAGCGCCACACACCCACGGAGAACCGCGGCGGCATTGATCGTGGCGTATGCCGCCTCGAGCCAGTAGCTGCTGAGAAACACCACACCGAGCACGAGCGAAAACGCGGCACGTTTCCTCCACGCGGGCGACGCGATGCGCTCTTCCGCCATGGGCAGCAAGTCCGGCAAGCCGAGGAAACGGGGAATCAAAAACGACCCGACGCCAAGGATGAGCAGGAGCGAAAATGCCTGATTCAGCCAAAGCCCGCCGAGCATCATCGCGCTGCCGGACACCCATCCTCGCGTGCCGGCCAGCCAAAGCGCCGTGCCGATGAGCCCGGCGAGATACCCGAGCCCGACAAAGACAAACCCCGGCGGCGGCAATTCCACTCGGCGACGAACCCTGCAAATGAGCAGCGTGGCAAACATGAGCAGCTCTACGATGAACAGCGCATCCCCCGCGAAATCTTTATGGGCGATGTGCAGCCCGGCGACGCTCATGTGCAGCACGACGAGCGTCCACACTTCCCTCGCCCTAAGCGCCGGAGCGGAGAGAAGCCGCGGCATGGCCGTGCCCAAAAAGCCGATGACGAACGCGGTGAGAAAGCCGTGAATCATCAGCCGCGAGTGCATGATGCCCGGATACAACTTGTGCATCCCCGTAAAGAACAGCGGCCACAGCGAAACGCCCGAAATGCCGAGCAGCGTGCCGAGCGGGAAGAAGATGCGGAACGGCTCGGCTGGGCAAAGCGAGAGCCACGACGGGCGACGATTGTTCATAAAAGATTCCCGTCTTCGGGGGCGGCAGCGCTGGAAAAGACCACCTCGAAATCATCATCCGCACGACGCGTGACGACCGCTGTGAATCCTTGCGCAGAGAGCATATTGATGAGCGGGCGCGGCTCAAACGGCGCGATAAGTCGGAACGTGTCGCCATCTCGAAGGTGCGCCACGGTGTCCATGATTTTGCGGAACGGCTCGCGGCCTTCGCGGACATCTTCGCGCACATCGAGCGTGATCGTGGCGGGTTTCATGTTTATCGTTTGACGTCCTTCGCAGCTTTTGCGACCGCGTCCACGAGCGCGGTCGGTGCAGCGTTGAGGCCGGGTTGTTGAAATGAGATTTCGCCCTCGGCGTTGAGGACCGTGATGACGTTCGAGTGTGCGAATTGCCCGCGCGCGTCTTGCGAGTAGTTGATGCCGAGTAGCGCGGCGAGTTCGCGCACGTCGTCTTGCCCGCCACGAAGGAGCGTCCAGTTTGCGGTCGGGATGTTTTCCTTTTTCCGATACGCAGCGAGCGCTGCGACCGTGTCGCGTTTCGTGTCGAACGAGACCAGTAGGAAGTCCGTCTTTGCGCGCACCCCAGCGGGGAGTTTCGCTTCGAGAGTTTTCATGTCGTTCACGATGATCGGGCAGGCGTATTCGCAACTGGAAAAGAACATCGCCACGACTTGCGGTCGTCCGCGCAGGACGGAAAGCGGGATGGTTTTGCCGACATCCGAAGTCCATTTCGAGTCGAGCAGGTAGAGCGATTTGTCGGTCGGCTTTCCCATCGCTGCGGCGGGACGGCAGCATGGCGGCAGCTCCGCGGCGAAGACGGATGCCGCACCGAGCAGAAGAGCGATGATGGTAGTTCTCATTTTGATGGGATGTCTTTGGCGCAGCGGAAGCCGAGGTTGTGGACTGTGTAGCTCGCTTTCAAGCTGCTGCGCATTCCAAATCGCATGAAGGCGGGAAAGTTGCCCGTGTCCTTCGCGCCGAGCGAGCCAGCGCCGCAGAATAACGCGCGCTCCAGCCCGGTGTCGCCGCGTGCGTCGCCGGTCACGATGGCGCTGTTGAAATCACTCGTCCACTCCCACACAAGCCCGTGCAGATCGCGAATGCCGTGGAGGTTCGGCTTTCCGCTCCCGGCGGCGGGGAGCACATCCGGCGTCGGCGTGCCGTACCATCGCGCGATGGCCTGCTGAAACTCCGGCTCTTTCGCGCCATCCGGATTCGTAAATCCCGCGCCTGCCGCAAACTCCCACTCCGCCGTGCTCGGCAGTCGCTTTCCGCTCCACGCTGCGAACGCCTTCGCGGCAAACCACGAGACCTGCGTGACGGGTTGCGCGGGGTCCGCCTTGCCAAGTTCCACGTCGCCGGACCAGTGCGAGAGGTAGCGTTCATCGGCAAAGAGCCGCTTTACCTGCGAGCGCTGCCACTTCGGATTCTCGCGCACAAAGCCGAGAAACTCGCCGTTGGTCACGGGCCGCTCGTCGAGCTGAAAGGACGCAATCGCAATCTCCTTCGCATCTTTTTCGCCACGAAAAAGCGGGCGGTATTTCCCGTCCGGCAGCGTCGCCATGCCAGGCTCGCCGCCGCGGGCGAAAAGGCACACGGCGGTGAGTATGGCGGAAATGGTATGAAGTGGCTTCAAAGGATTATTGCCCCGAGCTTTCCGCGTGGATCTTTTTGACTTCTTCAATGGTGACGATGTCGCCGCTGTTGCCCCACGAATTGCGGACGTAGGTGAGCACGCTGGCGATCTGTTCATCGTTGAGCATCGATGGCGGCATCACGCCGTTATACGCCTGCCCGTTCACGGTGATCGGGCCGCTCAGCCCCTTGATGAGCGATGTGATTGCGCGCGATTTGTCGGCCATGAGGAAGTCCGATTTCGCGAGCGGCGGGAAGACGCCTGCGAGCCCCTGGCCCTCCGGCATGTGGCACGCAAAGCAGACCTGCGTGTAAACACGTTTGCCTTTTTCCATGATGATATCCTTGCCCATCGCCGCGATCTTTGGGTCGGTCGCGATTGCCTTTTTCAGCTCCGCCTCCATCGAGGCGACCTTGCCTTCCGCTCCACCCAGCGAACTCTCGCCAAGATACGTCGCGTCCACTTCCTTGCCCGAATACACGAGCAGATTCGGCTCGCCCGTCACCTTCATCATCCCCAGCGCGCCTTTGTTAAACGCGCGGAACAACGAGTGATCCACGAGGATGTAGGTGCCGGGAACATTCGTCCCGAATTCCACAATCACCGAACCGCCCGCAGGCACGAGCGTCGTCTGCACCTGCTCTTGCGAAACCTTGATGCCGCCTTCCTGATACACTTTATCGAAAATTTCACCGATGACGTGAAACGACGAGAGCAAGTTCGGCCCACCGTTTCCGACAAAGAGCCGCACGCGGTCACCGACTTTCGCCTTCAGCGCTTTGTCGCCGACGAGCGAACCCACCGCGCCGTTAAAGACGACGTAGCTCGCCCTCTCGTCCACCGCCTTATCTTGGTCGAACGGCTGCAATCCTTCCTCACCAAATTTTCCCTTCGTGTAAAACTCGCCCTGCATCACGTAATATTCCTTGTCCACCGGCGGCAGACCTTCCTTCGGCTCCACGAGGATCAATCCATACATGCCGTTCGCCACATGCATTCCGACGGGTGCAGTCGCGCAGTGATACACGTAAAGGCCGGGATTCAGCGCCTTGAACGAAAACTGCGATTCGTGCCCCGGCGCTGTGAACGACGAAGCCGCGCCGCCGCCCGGTCCCGTCACCGCGTGGAGATCGATGTTGTGCGGCATCTTCGAGCTCGGATGATTCTTGAGATGAAACTCCACCATGTCGCCCTCGCGAACGCGGATGAAAAGTCCGGGCACCTCGCCGCCAAAAGTCCAAAACAAATAGTCCACGCCATCCGCCATGCGCTTCACGAGTTCCTTCACTTCGAGGTCCACACGGACCTTCGTCGCGTGCTTGCGCTGAATCGGCGGCGGCACATTCGGTGCGATAGTGAGCACGGCTTTTTCCTCCCCCACAATTTCCGGGTCCAAGCCTTTAGCGGCAGAACCGGGAAGAGGCGCGTCGGTCGTCGATGGCGGCTCAGCCGAGAAGACATTGGAAGTGAGGGTGAGCCCGAGCACACATGCGACGGCTGCGGGAAGTAGAGATTTGATGTTCATAGGATTCATATCGGCTCCACTATGCCGATTGCGGGGATCCTTTCTTTGACGCAGGTCAAATGCGCGTGAATTGCCTTTATCCGCAGTCTCCCGCCGGCGCCGTCTTCGCCCGGGAGCTCGCATACCTCTCCCGTTCCTCCGGCGTGAGCTTGGAGAAATCGAACCGCGCCTGCTCGACGCCGTTGATTTTCGCGTGGATGACATTTGCCATGTCCGACGCCGCGCTTTTGATGTGCTCGGCATTCTCGCCGGAGAAGAGCCCGTCCACCGTCGCCGTGAAAAGCGCCAGCCAGCGGTCGAACTGCGGACGCCCCATCGCCGTCAACGGAACGAGCCGGGCGTGCGCCGCGAGCGGATTGCCCGTGTAGCCTGCGCTGCGAAAAATGACCGTCTCCCAGAACGCATACATCTTTGGCAAGTGCGCCGCCCAATCGAGCTTCGCGACATCATCGAAAATAAACCCGAGCAGTTCGTCGCCCCGGACCTTGTCGTAGAAAGTATTCACGAGCCGCTCAATATCCGCACGCCCTGCGAGGTCCGGGAGGCTGGTTGTCGATGTGTCGCTGGAATTCATAGTTGCCAAAGATTACCCAGATTCCCGTCGTTAGCGAGCCAGCGCCTTCGGACGGTGGGCTGAATGTTGATTTGAATCAAATCCCGCCTTCCCCCTTCGTGATCTGATTCAGGAGGGTGTTCGGGAAATTCAGCACCGTATGCACTTCCGCGACCGTCGGCGGTTTGACCGGCCCATTCGTCGCAAGAGCGCGCCGTTGCGCTCGCGACAAATCACTGCCGACTGCTACGCGATGAGGCCGTCCACGACGTGGCCTTGGACATCGGTGAGGCGGAAGTCGCGGCCTGCGTAGCGATAGGTGAATTTCTCGTGGTCGAAGCCCATGAGCTTTAGGATCGTTGCGTGGAGATCGTGGATGTGGACGGGGTTCGTCGCGGCTTTGAATCCGAACTCGTCCGTGGAACCATAGACGCTGCCGCCTTTCACGCCGCCGCCTGCCATCCAGAGTGTGAAGCCGTGGTGGTTGTGGTCGCGTCCGTTGATTTTTCCGGCGTTGGAACCGGGTGTCGGGAGCTCGACGGTGGGCGTGCGTCCGAATTCTCCGGAGCAAATGACAAGCGTGTCCTGAAGCATCCCGCGTTGTTTGAGGTCGGTGAGGAGCGCAGCGATTCCCTGGTCGCACTCCCGCGCTAGATTCCGGTGCTGGATTTCGATGTCATCGTGGCTGTCCCACGGCTGCCCGTCGCCATGCCAGAGCTGGACGAAGCGCACACCTTTTTCCAGCAATCGACGGGCGATGAGGCACTGGCGCGCTTGATTCCCCGGACCGTACATGTCGCGCACGCTCTGCGGCTCGCGGGATACGTCGAAGGCGTCCGAGGCGTCCATCTGCATCCGGAAAGCGAGCTCGAAGGACTGCACCCGCGCTTCAATCTGCGCGTCTTTCTGGCGGGTTTCGAGGTGCGCGGCGTTGAGCTTGCGCAAAAGGTCGAGTTGCTGGCGCTGCTCGCTGTCTTTGATCCGGTCGTTGCGGATGTTCTCGATGAGGTCTTCTATCTTCTGTTTCCGAGTATCGACGTAGGTGCCCTGAAAGATTCCGGGCAGGAATCCGCTCTGCCAGTTTTGCGATTCCTGAATGGGGTAGCCGGGGCAGAGCGAGACGAAGCCGGGCAGATTTTGGTTCTCGGTGCCGAGCCCGTAGGTGATCCAGGAGCCCATGCTGGGCCGCGGCAGGCGGGAGTCGCCGCAGTTCATCAACAGGAGCGAAGGCTCGTGGTTCGGGACATCGGCGTGCATGGAGCGGATGAAGCACATGTCGTCCACATGGGCGGCGGTCTTTGCGAAGAGCTCGCTCACGTCCATGCCGCACTTGCCGTATTTCTGGAACTTGAACGGAGATTTGAACGCAGCGCCCGTCTTGCGCTCGGTGGGCAGTTTGGAGGGGATTTCTTTGCCGTGCCATTTATCGAGCTCGGGCTTTGGGTCGAAGGTGTCCACGTGGGATGCGCCGCCGTTCAGGAAGATGTGGATGACGCGCTTGGCCTTTGGCTCAAAGTGCCAGGGCTTTCGCGGGGCGAGCGGATTGGTGCTGGAGATTTCATCCACGGCGGCCTGCGCGCCCGTGGGGCCGAAGATTCCCTTTTCCCCGAACAGACCGCCCATGGCCAGCATGCCCATCCCCATCCCCGTGCGACGCAGCAATTCGCGGCGGGAAAGAAAGAGATGCTCGGGACTCGGTAAATGGTGACTCATTGCGATGGGACAATCGCGCCCGGAGTCGAGTCTTAGTGGGCAATGCCGGTCCGCGTGGGACGGACCGAGATCTAACTGGATTGCAACGCTTTGTCCGTTGCCATCCGTGAAGAATAAGCGCAGGTTCCTCTCCGACGCGCGGAACCCACCCGACAGCCGGAACGTCATTCCTATCGAACCCATGAAAACTTCACGAACCATTCGTGCATTTGCAGCACTTGCGTTTTTCACCTCCTTCACCCCGCTTCGCGCCGTCGTGGACCTCGATAGCGACGGAGTGAGCGACATCTGGCGGCTCAAGTTCAATGCGCCCGCACTTGCGCCGAACGCGGACACCGACGGCGATGGGAAATCAAATGCCGATGAAGCGAAGGCGGGCACCGATCCTTTTTCGCCGACGGACATCATCAAGGTGACGGACCTCACGCTGGCGGGCGGTAATTTGGAAGTGCGCTGGCCGTCGATTATCGGGAAGCGATACAAGGTGCAGAGCAGCACGGACCTTTCAAATCCCGTGTGGGCGGATGCGACCGGCTACATCGATGGTTCGGGGGCGACGGTCATGCAGTCGTTTCCAGCGAGTGGAGGCGGGACTTTTTACCGGGTCGCGGTTTATGAAAAAGACACCGACGGTGATGGAGTGGATGATTGGGAGGAAGTCCAACTTGGGCTCGATCCCGAGAATGCACACAGCCACGGGCTGAGCGGGCAGTCGGATCTTGCGTTTGTGACGGCGGGCTTGAGCGCGACCAATTTTGTGACGATTGCCGCGCAGTCCGGCTCGCTGCCGGAGTCGTCGCTGAATCCCGGGGTATTCTCCGTGGTGCGCACGGGCGGGTTTGGGCCGATCACGGTCAACTACACAGTGAGCGGCGGTGCGACTGCGGGTGTGGACTACACGGCTCTTTCGGGGACGGTGGTGATCCCGATGGCCGCGAATAGCGCGACGATTTCTGTGACTCCGCTGGTTGATGCGGTGGTGGAGTCGAACGAAGCGGTCATCGTGACTTTGACGGCAAGCGCCGGATACACCGTGAGCCAGCCGGCTGCGGCGGGCATTTTGATCACAGATACCGCGACGGCGAATGGCGATGGGGTACTGGCGCAGTATTGGAACAAGAACTCCACGACCATCGCCGACACGATCCTCGTGCCGGTGGGAAATCCGGCTCCGAACCTTTCGCGCATCGAGACGCAGATCAACGGCAACTGGCCGGCCGCAGTCAATGGAGGCAGTCCGGGCCCCGGCGTAAACGGGGATTATTTTGTGTCGCGGTTCTCGGGTGAAATTTTGCCGGAGTTTGCGCAGATTTACACGATTTACATGAACGTCAATACGAGCGGTCGAATCTGGGTGGGCGATACGACGGCGGCTCCGCAGATGGACAATTGGGGAGGCACTTCATCGGCCGGAGAGACGAGCTTCACGATCTCGCTTGAGGCGGGAAAACGATACCCGATTTTGGTGGAACACATGGAGCGGCTGAACGATGCGTTTGCGAGCGTTTCGTGGTCGAGTGCGAATCAAGCGAAGCAGTTAATCCCACAGAATCGACTGTTTTCGACAGTGCCGCCGCAGATCCTGAGTCCGCTGGAATCGCTCACATTTATCGGCGGTCCGGCATTTACTTATCAAATCAAGGCGAGTGCGACGCCAACGAGTTTCAACGCGGCGAATCTGCCGCCGGGGCTGACGGTGAACACTTCCACCGGACTGATTTCCGGGGCTCCGTTGCAAGCGGGCAACTGGCAGGTGGTGCTCACGGCGACGAACGCAAGCGGAAGCGGCTCGGCGATTTTGGACCTCGATGTTCTGCAGGCAGGCGGCGGAATCACGCGTGAGGTCTGGACGGGGCTCCCCGGAACGAGCGTGACGACGATCCCGCTGGCAACCGCCCCAAACTCTTCGTCAATCCTGACTTCGCTGCAATCGCCGGTGAATGTGGCCGATGAATTCGGTGTGCGCATTCGCGGCTATGTGACTGCGCCGACGACGGGGAACTATCGCTTTTTCCTCCGCGCAGACGATGCGGCGGAGCTTTACGTTTCCGACGACGAAGAGCCGGTCAACTCGTTCAAGCGTGCCGAACTTCTCGCGCCAAGCTCAGGCGCAGACTGGACGGGTGCCACGCAGTCGGACTTGCTCTATCTGAAGACCGGCTTCCGATATTACATCGAGGTGCGGCATAAGGAGGGTACGGGAGCCGACCATGTCGCAGTGGGCTGGAGCAAGCCCGGCCAGCCGGACACGGCTCCGAGTGAAGTGGTCCCCGGCTACCTGCTCACACGCTACGAAGATGTGCCGCTCGGCGCTGCGGATGGAACGCTCTATTACACAAACCTTGTTCCGCAGGGCGGCACTGTGACGAATGCGTACGGCACATGTTCCGTGCGTCTCAGCACCGACCAGACCGTGGCCTACGTGACACCTGCTTACTCGGGTCTCGGCTCGGCATTTACCGGATGGCACGTCCACGATGACCGACTGCCGAACGGTGCGAATATCGTGTTCGATCTGGATGAACCCGGAGTGGAGCGCACGGCGGACGGAGCCTATATCTGGCACATCGTTGGCGTCGGCGCGTTGTCCGCAACCCAGCTTGCGAGTGGTCTGGGGACCAACTCCTATTTCAACATCCACTCGGTCAATTTCCCGAGCGGCGAAATCAAGGGCTACCTGAAGCGGCTCGACGGCTCGCAGACGTTCTCGCCTCCAGCGGCGCCGCCGAACTGGGCGGCGGAATCGGGAACGGCGAATACCGACGCGACCGCTGCTGCCCGGTTCCTTTCACAGGCGACTTACGGCTATAATTCGGCGGACGTCGCGACGGTGCAATCGTCGGCGAGCTACGAAGCGTGGATCGATACGCAATTCGCCGCACCAGTTTCGGACACCTACACGGACGTATATTTCAAACGGAACGTCACCGACCCGAATAATTCCACGTATGGCGCGGACTTGATGTTCAACTCGTGGTGGCGCACCTCCATTACTGCGCCGGATCAACTCCGCCAGCGTGTCGCGTTTGCGCTGAGCGAGATCCTCGTCATTTCGGAAAGCGGGCCGCTCACCGACCGCGCGGATGCGCTTTCGGCCTACTACGACATGCTCATCAGACACAGCCTCGGAGTGAACGGAGATCTTGCAAACTACCCCGGCAACTTCCGCGCATTGCTCGAGGCAGCCAGTCTGCAATACGGCATGGGCCGGTATCTCGACATGCTGCGAAACGACAAGCCGAACAAATCGACCGGTCTCATCCCGAACGAAAACTACGCTCGCGAAATCATGCAGCTCTTTAGTGTGGGATTGAATCGCCTACATCCCGATGGCTCGCTGATGTTGAATAGCAAAGGACTGCCGGTTCCCACCTACGACCAGGACGCGATCGTCGGAATTGCCCATGTTTTCACGGGGTGGGATTACGGCTACGATGGAGCGCTGCGTACCACGTTCAGCGCAAATGCGAACTACATTCGCGCGATGCGCGAAGTGCCGGCGCGCCACTTCACTGGACAAAAACGAACGCTGAACAATCGCGTTCTGCCGGGCATCACAACTGCGGGCGGCGCAGCGCTCGACCCCTACTCCACGAGCACGCCAAGCGCGGCGCAACTCGCGGACCCGATATTCCAGGCACTTCCCGTGGTGGAAAATGACATCGTCCACGACCAGCTCTTCAATCACCCGAACTGCGGCCCGTTCGTCTGCCGTCAACTCATCCAGCGTCTCGTGACCAGCACACCGAGCGTCGGCTACATTTATCGCGTCGTGCAGAAATTCAACAATAACGGCAGCGGCGTCCGCGGCGATATGCGCGCGGTGATCAAGGCCATCCTTCTCGACTACGAAGCACGCTCATTTGTGGCGAAAAACCAGCAGGGATACGGAAAGCAGCGCGAGCCGGTCACGCGCATGACCAACTTCGCGCGGGCGCTCCGTCCGACGACCAGCTTCACCGGAAAGTATGTGCAGGACGGCGGCATAATCACGGTCGATACCTCGCCCGCCACGCACCGGATTAATTCCGCGCAAGGCGTCGAGCTCAACTTCACGAGTTCCGGCACCCCATCGCAAAGCGGTAACTACACGGTCTCTACGGCCTTTGGGAACCCGACCACTAGCGCCTTCAATGTTCGCACGAAGGACATCTACCGCGGAACGTGGGCGCAGACCGGCAACACCATCACGGTGACGGCGACCCACTCTTTTGCCGCAGGCAATCAGGCGTTTATCCGGTGGCGCACCGGCGCTACGACCAACCTTGCCAACGGGCTGTTTAATGTGGCCACAGTAAGCGGCACGACGAGTTTCAC
>JAYSTZ010000830.1:0-2474 GCA_043719365.1 Verrucomicrobiaceae bacterium
TACCTATCGGGCAAATTCGCTAAAGCACGCCCGCGAGACGCGAGACGCGCTCCGAAAGACCGCCGAGTTCCTGACCCCGGACACAACGAGCGATCTCCGCTTTGGGAAACCGAAAGCAACGCCGACGCCGAACGCCCCATGATGTTCCTCGCCGCGCTTCCCACCTTTCAACGTCTGTTTCCCAACTTTCAGACGCAATGCACGACGCTCTACACGATCCTCCTGCCTGTTGCCGCAGTGTTACTCGTCACGGGATTGATTGCCATCGTGAAGCACTGCAACACACCGCGCTCGATGGTGCGCCCAATCATTACCACCATGATGATCGTCATGTCGATCGCGCTGTGGCGCGACTGGACAGACCAAGCAAAGGATGCCTTGAAAACCGTCGTGGCGAAGATGGACGCGAATCCCGCGCAGGCCGCGAAGCGATACGTCGATATTCTTGTCTCGAAAGAACAGCCAAAGGAAAAGGAAGGTTGGTTCGGGTTGCCCAGCGCGGCGCAATTATATGAAGCGGTCTTGTGGGGCATTCTCAGCCTCATTGGCTTGGTGGCGCAGTTCATCATTTGGGCCGCCTACATCGTGCAGCAGTTTCTTGTCGGGCTGGCTTATGCCTTCGCCCCGGTGTTCCTGGGTTTCCTCGCTCTACGCTCCACAAGTCTCATCGGAACGCGGTTTATCATGGGCACCGTGGGCATCCTCGCCTGGCCGTTGGGATGGGCCGCTGCATCCATCGGCACGAGTAACCTGATCGACGTGGCGACGGAGCAGGGGCTTGTCGTGCTCGGCGATGTCTATGGCCTCCAGACGATGCTGGCGGCAGCGGTAGTCGGTGGCTGGATTATTGTCACCACACTCATCGCGCCCGTTGTCATTCAGTCGGCGATTTCATCGGGGGCGCAGGTTGGCAGTGCGCTGCTCGGGGGCGCCTTGACTGCCGGAGCCGCGGCCGTTTCGGCGGGAACCACCACGGCGGCGGCGCTTGCCTCCGGCGGCGCAGGCTCGGCGGGCATGCTCGCGGGGGCGGGTGCCGCGGCATCGGGAAGTCTGGCCGGATCGACGATGCAGGGCGGCGGTCCGTCCTTGAGCGGTTCATTAGTGCAGCAACTCGCGCACAGTATTCCGCGGAGCAGCAAATCATCCGGTGGATCGAGCAGTGGGGGCGGGGGAGGACAAAGCCAGGCGAGCGCGCAAAGCAGCACGCCAGCCCCGACGGCGAAACCGTTCAATGCCGCTGATGCCAGCAATGACCGTGAGGTTCAGCAGATGATCGACCAATCCAAACAGGGCGGAGGCAAGGCATGAGCTCCGCTAACGAAGTGACTCCGCAGCCTGTCCGCGAGACGCCGGTGAAGACCAAACCCGCGGCGCCATCGCGCAGAGCCGTGAATCCTACGCGCGTCTTCGTGGACAAGGATCGCACGGCCTTCCTGTGGTTTTGCGTCGCCGTGCTGGCAATCATCTTCGCCGCGGCGCAGCCCTATTTTTTGATTCAGAAGTTTAAGCAGCGGGAGCGTGTCGTAATCGTCGATCCGGCCGGCACCTACTTCGTTTCGCCGCTGATGGATTTTCAGGAGGCTAAGGATTTTCACGCGCAGCAAAGCACGCTGGCGGCGATGGCATTTCTGGAGCGCAATCCGAAGGGCTTTGACAGTCCCGAGCTGCTCAAACAGGCATTTTTGAAATACGCCTACGAAAAGGCGCAGAAGCAGAGCTTCGCGGAAGCCGACGAGTTCAAATCCAAACAGCTTCACCAGAAGCCCGAGGTGTCGAAGATCGACATCCTCGAAACCCGCGAGGATTTCGTGATGACACAGGTAAGCGGTCAACTCATCCGAACGGGCATTTTCGAGCAGAAGGCATTCAGCGAATCCATCCCGTTCAAACTGTCCTTCAAGATGCGGCGGAATCCCGACATGACGCAGAACGGGCGATTCCCAACAGCGGTCAGCGATTTCAAATATGAACCGGCACGGTAAGTTTCCATTCCTTTCACTCGCACTCCTCGCCCTCGCGCACGCTATTTCGCTGGCCGCCGAGCCGAAGCAAATCCAAGAGCGCGACCTTGATGAGCACAGCGTTTGCGCTGTGCCCGTCTCATTCTCGCGCGTGACGACAGTGAGCTTTCCCGGGCCAATCTCGGCAATTGATGCGGCACTCGTGACGACGGACGGAAAGACGCCGGGCCTTTTCCAACTCGCGCACAAACCCGGCTCCTACTTCTTTTCAGTGCGCAGCTTGGTCAAAGGTGCGGTGACCAACGTCAACGTCCGCTGGAACAACAAGACCTACGTCCTCGAATTGCAGGACAGCATCACGCCACAGCTATCGGTGGTATTCAAGTATCCCGCCGATACCGGGAAGTCATCATTTCCAAAAAGGTTGGTGACGCCCGGCTCGCTCGTCGGCCTGCTGGACAAGGCAAAGGCATATCCCGTTTTGAAGGCGAGCCATCCTGAAGCTGTGGAGCA
>JAYSTZ010000084.1:0-4635 GCA_043719365.1 Verrucomicrobiaceae bacterium
ATGAACGCCTTTGGCGAAACGCGGACGCTGCTCACCATGACCGCGCTCGGCAACGGGCAGTATTCCGCCACGCTGCCGGTGCAGATCGACCGCAGCATCGTGCGCTGGCGGATCAAGGCGGATCGCGGGGAAGGCGCGGAACTCGTGTATCCCCGCGCGGACGACCCGGCGGTCGTGCAGGTCGGCGCACCCAGCTACAATGCCACCCCGGTGCCGCCGAATGCCGTGAGCCGGGTGCCGGCGGCACGGGAGGCGTGGCAGGCTTACTTTGTCACGCCGAACCGCTCCGCAACTAAGCCGGTCATTGACGTCATTGTCTCCACCAACGGCCTGGCCGTGGATGACACCTCGACCACCAACGTGACCCCGTTCAATGGCCTCAACGGCTTTCAGGCGATGGCTTTCGATAGCAACGGCAATCCCAAGCGGGCGACGGCCCAGGATACCGCGAGCAGTTACCCTCGCGAAGTGCCTTACGTGCTCGCCAGCGACCGCATTTGGAATGATGTCGTGCCCGCGGTTTTCGCGAGTAACGGCGTGATCTATGACATCCAACTCCGCTTTCATGGCAGCCGCTGGAACCGCCGCCCGTCGCGGAAATCATTCAAGGTCTTCTTTCCGAACTACCAGCCCTATAAGGATGTGGCGAATAACAATGTCACTTCGATTTTCGAGACGGACAAAAGCGACTTCTTTCTCACCGCGCATGGCCTCAACCAACTGGCCGGGCTGCCGCTGTCCTCGGTGCGCTGGGTGGATTGGTATTTTAACAGCGATGCGGTCATTCAGCGCGTCGAGCAGGGGGAATACAACAGCGAGCTGCTGGATGCCTATCACGAGAAAATGCAGCGCCTCAATCCCGGCTCCGCGCTGGAGGCGGCGGGGGAGTATTACAAGTCGGTTGGCTATATCATCTCGACTAACACCTCGGGCGAAGGCCCATACGGGAATGGCAACGAGTGGCTTCTGCCCGCGGCGGGCTTCTGGACGGAGATGCAGCGCTACGACTACACCTACACGCTGCAGGGGCATCAGTGGAAAGGAATCAAGCCGCTCCGCGACACCATTGTCGGCATGTGGGCGGCGCGCGGGGATGCCACGGTTCCGCAGACGAACAGCACGTCCTACAATCCGAACATCCCGAATACGAAGGCCTGGATGCAGACAAACTGGGACGTGGATATAGAGCTGACTTCCCTTGCCATCAATAACTGGATGTGCCCGTGGGATGACACGACGCAGAATCACTTCCTCTGGCGGCGCTCCAATGGCAAGTGGGTGCGTCTGCTCTGGGATTTCGACGGTGAGTATGGCACCAGCGGCCCGGCGGCGACCTCCTCGATCTACAACGGGGAAGTCAACGACACGGCGAATAACTTCCGCGGGCCGAACTTTGTGAAGGACTCCTTCATCAAAGCGTTCCGCACGGAATACAACCAGCGGATGTGGTTCCTGAATAACACGCTTCTCGAGCCGGAGAATCTCCAGACTCTGAACTATCCGACATCTTCTGGCGGGACGAGCACCTACTATGCGTTCATTAATGCGCAGGCAGGCGGCTTCGCCCTCAACCGTTTCAACTCGGTCAATACCCAGGTAGCCCAGGGCATTTTCTACAAGCCGCGGCGTCCGACCAATACTGCGCCGGCCAGTGCGGCAGCGGTGTTCCCAGGAGCGTCGCTGACCAGTTCCGCGTATCTTTACGATGCCGCCTACACCCACACCGCCGCGCCGTCCACCAGCCCGCATACCTCTTCGAAATGGGAAATCCGGCTCGCGACCAGCACTTACGACTACCCGGCCTATATCGGGACGAGCACAGTGAACAAGACCTCGCTGCCGATTCCGTTTGGGCAACTGACCTTTGGCCAGACTTACTACTGGCGGGTGACTTATTACGACGCCCTCGGGCATCCCTCCATCACCTCCGCGGAGACTTCCTTTTCCTACGGGCCCACGTCCACAGTGGCCGGCCCGATCTCGCTCAACGAGGTCATGGCCGAGAATCATACGGCGGTCGTGAACGGCGGAACCTATCCCGATTACGTCGAACTCAGGAATAACACCGCGGCCCCCATCGACATCAGCGGCTGGAGCCTGACGGACGATGACTTCAATCTGAACAAGTATGTCTTTCCCGCGGCGACGAGTGTGCCGGCCAATGGCTATCTCGTCGTCTGGTGCGACAGCGCCCTGACAGCGCCCGGTCTGCACACCGGCTTTGCCATCGACAGCGACGGCCAGCGCATGCTGCTGACCCAGAGCGGGACGGTGAAGGACATTGTGACCTTTGGCCCGCAGGCGTCCGACCTTTCCATTGGACGCGTCGTGGATGGCACGGGTTCTTGGACACTCATTGTCCCGTCGCCCGGTGCGACGAATGTCGCCAAGACGCCGCTCGGCGTGGTGACCAATCTCAAGGTCAATGAATGGATGGCGAACCCGGCGGGTGGGTCGGACTGGTTTGAGCTTTATAACTCGGACACCAACCCGGTGCTGCTGACGGGCCTTTATTTGTCGGACACGCCGGGTAGCCCGACGGTCACGCAAATTCCGCCGCTTTCGTATGTCGCAGGCAAGGGATTTTCCAAGTATGTCGCGGACGGGACGACCGCGGGGTTCAATCATGCCAACTTTAAGCTGAGCGCCGGCGGCAGTCCGCTCGTGCTGACGAATACGAACGGGACGAGCGTGATTGATTCCGTGACTTTCGCGGCGCAAGCGCGCGATGTCTCGCAGGGTCGGTTCCCCGATGGCACGGCGGCGATTGTTTCTTTTCCGCAATCGGCGTCGAAGGGCTATACGAACTGGCTGCTCGCCCCCGTGGTTATCAATGAGGCGCTCAGCAACTCGACGCTGCCGCTGGTGGACACGATTGAGCTTTTCAACCCGACGGCGAGCCCGGTGGACATCAGCGGGTGGTGGCTGAGCGATGACCGGTTTCTGCCGCAGAAATACCAAGTTCCTGCGAGCACCGTGATCCCGGCGGGTGGCTTTCTGACTTTCGATGAGACGCAGTTCAATCCCACGCCAGGAGTGGGCAACAGCTTTTCGCTCGACTCATTCGGTGAGGAAATCGTCCTGACCGCGGCGAGCGCGGGTGTGCCGACGGGTTACCGGGCGCAGGTTACTTTCGGGGCGGCGGCGGATGGCGTGGCGTTTGGGCGCCTGGTGACAACTGCGAATGTCCCGGAGTTCTGGCCGCTGACGGCGCGCACCTTTGGCTCCGCGAATGCCGCGCCGAAGATCGGCCCGGTGGTGATCAATGAAGTCATGTACCGCCCGGTGGATCTGGGGGGCTTGGATAACGCCCGCGATGAGTTTGTCGAACTGCATAACATCACGACGAGCCCTGTGGATCTGAGTGGGTGGAAGGTGAAAGGGGATTCCGACTTTACCTTTGCCGCCGCGACGACGCTGCGGCCGGGCGATTACATCCTGGTTGTGGGTTTCAATCCGGCGACTGACGCGGCCTCGCTGGCTGCTTTCCGAGCCGCCTACAGTCTGCCAGTGACGGTGCCGATCTACGGACCGTTCACGCCGAAACTCGCCAATAGCAGCGGGCGGGTGGAACTCGCTTATCCGGGGCCGGTGGTCGGCGGGGTGACGCCTTACATCAACGTGGACAAGGCGGAGTACTGGGACAGCGCGCCGTGGCCGAGCGGGGCCGATGGCACCGGCAAGTCGCTGCAACGCCTGAGTCGTACGGTCATCGGCAACGATCCCTCGAATTGGACAGCCCCGGTTGCGACGCCCGGGGCGGTGAACACCGGCCAAACGCCTATTCTCGACAGCGACGGCGACGGGTTGCCGGACGCGTGGGAAAGCGCCAACGGCCTCGACCGTTTCAGCGCCGCCGATGCCGCGGCGGACAAGGACGGTGACGGGCAGACAAACATGCAGGAATACATCGCGGGCACCGATCCGCAGAATGGGGCCAGCTTCCTCGTGGCGACACCGTCTCCAGCGGCCGGCGGGGGATGTGTCATCCATTTCATCGCCCGCGCGGGCCACAGCTACACGGTCCAATGGCGCGCGGATCTCACGAGTGGCACCTGGCAAAACCTCGCCCCCAACGTCGCCCCGCCTGTGAGCGATACGCAGGTCGATTTCACCGACGCCACTGCGGATCTCCGACGCTTCTACCGACTGGTCACTCCGGCTCTGCCGTAAGCAGCGGAAGCGGCGCATTGCACGCTTCCTGCATCGCTTTGGTCTTCCTCAGCAAATGAAACGCACCCTCCTATCCCTGTTTCTCGTCGCCGTCCTGCTTTCCTCCGTGCGCGCCGATGTCATCATCTCCGAGTTCCTCGCGAACAATAACACCGGGCTGAAAGATGAGGACGGGACGACGGCGGATTGGATCGAGCTTTATAACAACGGCACGACCACCGTGCCGCTCGCGGGGTGGCGGCTCACGGACGACTCGGGCGATTCCGCGAAATGGATTTTCCCCGCGGTGAATCTCGCGCCGAACGGCTTCCTGGTGGTCTTTGCCTCGGCGAAAAACCGCACGAATCCGGCGGGGACGCTGCATACGAATTTCAAGCTGAGCGACAATGGCGGCTACCTCGCGCTGGTGCGGCAGGACGGGAGTTTCTCGACCGTTTTCAATCCCTACGCGGCGCAGTATCC
>JAYSTZ010000831.1:0-5667 GCA_043719365.1 Verrucomicrobiaceae bacterium
CCCTGCAAACGAGTCGGCGGCGGATCATTTTTTTCATACTGAGGATCGGGGAAAGAAGAGGAAACTGGATGGATGTTTCATGGATTCAACGTGTCAGACCAAAACCGCGGTTGCAGCAAAAAAGATCATTGTGACTGCACAAAACAACACACGGAAACGCGAAGACATTAACGCCACGCTTCTCGTATAATCTCCACCTGATTTCCCCGCCGCGACCTGGCGTTTTGGGTCACTTAGCCACTCCCGCCGCGCACGCGATTGCATATCGTGGATTCATCTCAACAGCAAAAAGCGCGAGAACCTTTCGATCCTCGCGCCTTGCGAAATAGTTGCCTATGCCAACGGGCTACGGGCTTGTCACCTTTTTAGGTGGCAGGAGTCGCCGATTGGAGAGGTTCGGCGGGAAGCCGAGTCCGCCGGGGAAGTAACCACCAGGAGCGGGTCCAGCTCCGACGGGGTCCAGAACACCTTTGGTCTCTTTTCCGCCGCCACCTTTATAGTCCGCCCTATCCGGGCCTTCGCCGATCGCGAGAATCTCCTTGCCGTCTTTGCCATTAGTTCCCGTGCCCGTTTCGCGTTCGCTATCGGACGGATGGTCCGTCTTCGCCGTCGTGTTCGCCGCATCGTCTGCCGGGCCCTGCGCGATTGCTGCGGGCTTTTCGGAGACTTCGTATTCAGCGAGTGAGAGGTTCGCGAATGTGTTGATCTCCCGAACGTTTAGAGCCTGGCCCGAAGTTTCCGGGGTCCACCGCACCGCCATCGCCACCGCAGTCGTATCATCAAAGTCCGCACTGGCCCGCGCATTCGATCCGTCAAACGTGAGACTGACAGAAGGTTGAACGCCCTGGAGCGCAACTGGCTGGCCAAAAGCCGGGGCCTCGGCGAGCAGGAAGATTTCCACTTTGCCTTTCGTCGCTGCGTCGGCAAGCATGGCAATGCGGGACACGGTGCGGCTGTCACCGAAATTTACGACCATTCCAGAATCAACACCCGGCTTGATTGAAATCGAACTTTCCGAGTTATCATCGATCGCTTTCTGCCAGGCCACGGACGTTCCACCGCCGTTGCTGAAACTCACACGTCCCTGACTGTAGATGCTGGAAACGTTGAAGCTGGTTTGCTGATTCACGAATTCCCCCAGTGCGGCGGAGACGTCCATGGGCTGTTCGCGCTTCCCGATGGAGTCATTCGCAGCCGAACGCTCTCCGTATGCATAAAGGCTGAAGATCGGGCCTGGATTGGTGATGTTGGTCTCGATCAAAAGGAACTTCGCCTGGCGGTTGAAACCTTTCTGAAGCTTCTTTTGGTTGATGGACGAAACCGAAACGTCTTTCGCGAGGACGCGCCACGCCGGATCACCCGGGGCCTTCATCTCGTCGCCGGAATAAATGGTCACCGTTCCCTCGACAGGAGCAGTGGAAAGACTGAAATTCGTGACCACTTGTGGACCGGAAAACTGAAGTAGATAGTTTTGCTTTCCTGCGAGCGCCGGCCACCCGGTCGATACATCGTCATCGAGCCATGCCGCTGCGGCTTCCGTGCCGACATACTTTTGCGACGCAGCATCATAAAGGAAGAGGTTCGAGGAGAGGTGCTGACGCGCAAGGTTTTTTTGAAACGATTGCAACTGCTTTTCTCCAGGAGAGTTCTCCGCGTTTACGTGCCCCAAACAAGCCGCGCAGGCCAGTGTGATAAGGTGCTTCAGTGAATTCTTCATTTTGTGTATTTCTGTATTTACCGTGCCGTCCTGAATTTGCAAACAGGTTTTGTCCCAAAATTCAACGCAATGAATTATGGAAATTACAGTTAGTATGGAAGAATTGCGTTCACATGCAAGGAAAAATGGAGGTTTTTTGAAAAAGGATGCTTCCAGAACCGAATCCAGTGTTTCCCTCGTCGGACGCCCCCAGTTGCTCGGTCGCTTTTTAATGTGGCCGCAAATCTGCTAACCAGAGCTTGCAAGGGGATTGGCTCAACCGATGAATTTGTATTGTCCTTTCGATCAAAGTCATCTAAGGAATCCCTGTTCAGATCGACAAATTGAGGGCAGCCAATTTCGCGCCGCCCATCGAAAAATAATTAGTATCACTTAACTCATACGCACCGTGTCAACAGAAGCAACCACTCAGTCCACCGAAAGTCACAACAGCCTCACTCCGGGGCAGAAACTTGCGGGGTGCTATGTTCTCGGGCGCGAAATATCGTCCGAATCCCGGCTTTCCGTATGGCTCGCGCAGGACGAGGTCCTCGGGAAAGAGGTTTCCCTGCATTTCATTCCCGCTTCCGTTTTAAATGACGAACGAGGAATGGCCGAATTGCGGCAGGAAGTGAAGCGCAACCGGCAATTGATCCATCCAAATATCCTTCGAATATACGACTTCGTGGAAGACGCGGGCGTAGCGGCGATCTCCATGGACCGTTTCGACGGCGAGTCCCTCGCGACTCTCCTTGCCAAAAAAGGAAAGTTTGAAGCCGGCGAGATCAGAGCTTGGATCCAACAAATTGCCGGCACTCTCGACGATGCTCATCGCGTCCAGCTTTTCCATCGCGATTTGGCCCCCGCAAATATCTATGTGAAACCGAGCGGCGGAGTGTTTGTGACGAATTTCGGAGTGGCGCGCTGCGTCCGTGACGCCATGGAGAGGACGCAATCGCTCTCGTCCGAAGAGTTGCACATGGCCTACATGAGCCCGCAGCAGCTCGACGGGGAAAAGCCCGCCAAGAGCGACGACGTTTACGGGCTTGGCGTGCTCGCATTCGAGCTCCTTTCAGGAAAAGTGCCGTTTTCCGGGCCGGATGTAGTGCCGTCGATTCGGACGGCCCCGCCGACGATGATCGCCGAAGCGCTCGGTTCCGCAGTTCCCCTGGAATGGGAGACATTCGCCGCCGAGTGCCTGTCGAAGGTTCCGGACCTGCGCCCCGCCAGTTGCGGAGCCGCGCTTCAGCTTCTGGAGGTGAAGCAAGATAGCAGCGAGGCTGCACCATTGACTCTTGCCGCAGTCGAAGCGATCGCGGCACAAGGCCAAATCGATGAATCGGCACCCGCCGAGACAGAGCCGGTACCCGTTGAGAATCCGGCGGCGAAACAATCCGCCGCAGAGCGCAGGGTCTCGTTCAGCGCGAACCTAGAGCCTGCTACGACTCCAGAAACGCCGCAGCCAGTCGCAAAAATACTGCCTCCTTTGGAATCGACATCAGCATCGACCGAAAAGGAAACGCCGGGCTCAGCCCTGCAATTTCCGCCTGTGCCTCCGGCATCCGCGCAGCCTCGTCCGCCCGGCTCAAAGTCCGACCTTCCCGCAAACTTCCCCGAATTGTCCCGCCCGCGCTCGAAATGGCCGATCGTTGGTGTCGGACTCGCCGCAGCATTAGTCGCATTTGCCGTCGTTCAGAAACTGAAAATCGGACAACCGGAAGACGTCGATGGGGCAGTCTCCTCGATATCATCCGATTCAAATCCAAACTCGTCCGGCGCGGTGGAACCGCTCCCGGCATCCACACCCGACCAGTCGCCGAAAGCGGTCCTGGCATCGGCGAATCTCGGCTCGCCCGATGAAGACGGACTGCCGGTGCCGAAAGCCATCGATTCACAGGCTACCGCCCAGACCGGCGGCAGCGACAACCTGCCGCCCGCAGATGCCGCTGGGACTTTGAAATCCGGCGACATCGTGCCGGAGATTAAGCCTGAAAATGCAGTCGCGGCGGTCGCACCCGCTGTTTCAGCAACAGGGCAGCCGCCGGCGCCGAAGCCGCCAAAAAGGTCGCAACTGATTGGAGTGGTTCCGCCAGTGGCCCCACCGGCAGACCCACCAAAAGTCGAGGAGACACCGAAGCCACCGGTCGCAGTCGTGCCGCCCGTGACTCCTCCGCCCACGCCTGCTCCGGATCCAGCAGTGACTCCAACTGTTGTCGTTGCACCGACCGCTCAGATTCCCGAAACGCCCGCTGCCGCAGTGACCGTGAAACTGCCGACAATTCCAGGAGGCCCGGCCAAACTTCAGATTCCGACCGGAGCCGATGCGGCCGCGCTTTCAAGCCTTCTCGCCGAGCGCCTTGCCGCCGAGACATCGCTCAAGCAAGCCCTTGGAACGACTGAACAGGCGCAACAAGAACTCGCTCGACTATCCGAAAGCAGCAAGAAAACGCAAGACACCCTCAAAAAGACTTTCGATGAGCGCCGCAAACAACTCGCCCCGATTCTAAAGCAGAACGAAGCTTTGCTGGCAGATCGCAAGAAGCGGGAGGACGAAGCAGCGCGCGCTGAAGCTCAAGCATTGGAGGCCCGCAAGGCCGCAGATGCCAGCAAAATGGCGCTCGAAGCGCTGGTCAAGCAAGCCAGCGAAAAGCTGGAATCTGCAAAACAGGCCGATGAAGAGCTCAAGCGGCTTGCGCAGCAAATCGCGGAGCAAACGACCCAAGCAGAGGCGCTCCAGAAAAACCAGACCCAGGCGGCTGCAGTTCGCCAGCAGGCGGGACTCGGGCTTCAGCAGATTGAGCAGGAGAAAGCGACTCTTAACACTGCGCTGGAAAAAGTGAAAGCCGCCGCCATGGAAGCCGTTCGCGCCAAGAATCAGGGCCGGATTGCGGAACTGACCAAGAAAGCCCAGCCGCTTGAGGTGGAAAGCACAAAGCTGAAGGGCATGCTCACCCAATTGAAGGAAATCGGAGAACCGGGAGTCGCTGCATCCAAGCCGATCTCCGAGCGCCTCGCTACAGTGGAGGCGGAGTTGAAATCCCTCAAAGAGGACATCATTAAACTGAATTCCCCAAGTTCAGCCACCCAGCCGAACGAAGCACCGAAGCCCGAACCCGCACCGACGTCTTCGACTCCTCCCGCCAAGGCCGCGGATGCAGGATCATCGGCCAACGTCAACACCCTCGGCATGAAGTTTATCCAGATAGGCGATGTCGATTTCGCGGAGTTTCTTGTAACCCGGAAGAACTTCGAGGGATTCGCCAACGAGAAAGGGCTCAAAGGAGGCGCTTGGCGCACTCCTGGTTTCGAACAGCAGCCCGACCATCCTGTAGTTAATGTGACGTGGAAGGAAGCCGACGCGTTTTGCAAATGGCTTACGGAGCGCGAGCGTAAAACCGGTGCTCTGGCCGCCGCAGAATCTTACCGACTCCCGACCGACTTGGAATGGAGTCGCGCCGTCGGACTTCCCCCGGAAAATGGCAATTCCCCGGAAGAGCGCGATTTGAACGTGGACGGAGTATTCCCGTGGGGATTGGCCTGGCCACCACCCGCCGGCGCAGGAAACTACGCGGGCGAGGAGACAAACTCCGAAGTGAAGATTCAGGGATATCGCGACGACTATGCTTGGACGTCGCCAGTGGGGAAATTCAATCAGAATGCATTCGGTTTATATGACATGGGCGGGAACGTCTGGCAGTGGACCAACGATTACTTCAATGAATCGAAGGAACGCAAAGTTCTCCGCGGGGGTTCTTGGTACAACGGAGGCGTGAAGCTGTCGCTTTTGGCGTCTTGCCGCATCACCGCCAAACCGGACGCGAGCAACGACACTTACGGATTTAGACTCGTCAAAACTCACGAAACCACTAAAACGACGCAAAAATCCAAATAGACTCGCGCAGACCGACGCGAATTCTATACTCGATTGACAGCGTTTTACCGGCAGTTATTTAAAAATTTCCAACCAATTA
>JAYSTZ010000832.1:0-5665 GCA_043719365.1 Verrucomicrobiaceae bacterium
CTCCACTTGCTCACGAAGGGGCCGCTGTGCGTGTGCCATTTTCAATCGCTGCTCGGCGAATCGCAGGTGAAGATATCCAAGCATCTTTCCTACTTGAAAGAGCGGGGCATGGTCGCCTCGGCGCGGCATCAGAACTGGATGATTTACTGCCTGCCTGCAAAGCGGACGCCAGAGCTGGAGAAGAACCTCACATGCCTTCAAGACTGCGCGCAGACGGAACCCGTCTTTAAGAAAGACCTCAAAGCGCTGAAGGCGATTCAGAGCGACGTTGCCTGGATCGAAACAGCACTGGAGTGCTGCGCACCAGCCAAGGGCAAGACACTCAAATCTCAAACGAACATTAAAAAACAAAACCAATGAAAGTATCCGAATTCAGCGACCACTTGAAATCCTCACCACAGCATGAGCTGCGCTTTGTCCTGCCGGACGGCGGCTTCATCCCCGTACACGCGCACATCACCGAAGTCGGGCGCACGGACCGGCGCTTTATCGACTGTGGCGGCACGGTGCGCGCAGTGTCGGCCTGCACGCTGCAAGCATGGGTGGCAGAGGACTTCGATCACCGCCTGCTGCCCGCCGGGCTCGTGGGCATTCTCGGAAAAGCGCAACCTGTGCTCGGCACGGATGAACTCGACGTGGAAGTCGAGTATGAGGACGGCTTTCTCTCGCAGTTCCCGGTGCAGAGTGCGGAGGACGACGGGGCGGTGCTGAGCTTTCATCTCGGCGTGAAGCACACGGACTGTCTCGCCAAGGAGCTTTGCACGCCCGCGCCGAAAGACGCTGACGCATGCTGCGCGAGCGGAGGGTGCTGCTAATGGAAAAGCCGCTCGTTCTCGTTCTCTGCACCGGCAATTCCTGCCGGTCGCACTTGGCGGAAGGCATCCTGCGCGCGGCGTCAGGCGGACTCTTCAATGTCGCAAGCGCCGGCTCGAAACCATCGGGCTACGTTCATCCGCTCTCGATCAAAGTGATGCAGGAAATCGGCATCGACATTTCGGCGCACCACTCAAAGCATCTGAGCGAATTCCTGCAGGTTCCGGTGGAGACCGTCGTAACGGTTTGCGGCAATGCAGACCAAGCTTGCCCGATGTTTCCAGGACAGGTGAACCGATACCATTGGGGCTTCGATGATCCCGCGCACGCGACCGGTTCGGAAGAAGAGCAACTCGCGGTCTTCCGCAGGGTGCGCGACCAAATCCGCGCGGTGTTTGAAGCCTACGCAGCAGGCCGGAACGACGAAGCCAGGGGCGCGCTCTAGCGCAGCGCACCGCGCAATGATGGACGGGCGGAAACTCCACAGGCTTTACCGCATCGCCGATTTCAACCCCGTGGGAAAGTTGCGCGCATTGCTTTTCAGGATTGCTCGCGCGGAAACGCCTGCGAGCTTTCGGGGATGAAAACAAGCGCTCTCCTATTCCTCGCGGCACTCGTCGCACTGCCATCATTTGCTGCCGAGAAGCCAAAGCAACCTGCCGCGGCGAAAGGCGGCGAGGTGAAGCTGAAACCGCTCACTTTGGACCAACGGCAGGCGCTGCTGGCCCGGCGGCGCAGCCCGATGGTGATGGGGTCGTTTAACAGCTTTGCGAGTCTCCTTTATGCAGTGGACGATATTGTGGTTCACACGGATGAACCGGAAAAGAAGTAGCTCTGAAACCGCGTGCTGTCCGAGCCGGAGTTTGTCATGGAGCTCGGATTCAAAAACGAGAAACCCTCGGCCGCGGGAGGCGAAATTCTCTCACGGCTGAAGCCGGTTTTCATCGAAGCACAAAAGCGGATGACAAAGTAAAGGGGCTTTGACTTCGCGCTGAAACCGTGGTTTTGGTTTCGCAGTCCCAAAAAACTATGCAGGATAATCCATACCGCGCTCCCGAGTCCCTCATCCAGGTTCCCAACACCGTCGCCTTCGCGAGCGGTCCGCTCATTCCTGCGGGGAAATGGCGGCGCTTCTTTAACTTTATCATCGATCGTTTCGGTATTGTCGGATTCGGCTTCGTCATCGGGGGCATTGTGGGAGTGAGCGGATGGGAGCAAGGCCTGAACTTCATTGAGGAACACCAAATCATCTCCGGTTTGCTCATCATGACTGCGTATTACGTCATCTTCGAGGGGCTGACGGGGCGGACGCTAGGCAAGTTGATCACAGGAACCAAGGTCGTCAATGAACACGGTGAACCACCATCGTTCGGTCAGATTCTCGGGCGCTCATTTTCCCGATTTATCCCGTTCGAGGCGTTCTCATTTTTTGGCGGGGACGGACGGGGATGGCACGACTCCGTGCCCGGGACTTACGTCGTCTCGACCCGCTGATGCTGGCGTCGCACCAGAAACGATTTGTTTCCGTTTTGTCGAAGATGCCTGCTAAATAGACGAACCCCGCTGACGTCTCCGCTCTTACCGCCATGCACCGCATCCTTACATATACTTTTCTTTGCATCAGCATCGCTCTCGCATGGTGGGCGCTCGATTTGCAGGCGAAGCTGGTGGTGAAAGAAAAGCAACTCGCGGAGCTGCACAGCGCTCGCGATTCGGCGCAAGCCTCGGAAACACAGGCCAAAGCCGGTCTTGCTCCGCTGCATGAGAATATCGCGCGGCTCACGGTGGAGCGCGATGAGGCGCGCGCTGCGGCCGGGAAAGTCGCGGTGACATCCGCGGAAAGTGCAGCGCCAGCGGCCCCTGCGGACGACGCGAATGCGAACATACTCGGCGGTTTTCTAAAGCAGATGGACTCGCCGGAGATGAAGCAGATGATGCGCTCGCAGCAACTGGCCGGTGTCCGCAAGGAATACGGCGCGCTTTTCAAAAAATGGGCGCTTTCTCCTGCGGACATGGACGCTGCGCTGAATGCGCTCACCGACAAAGAAATGGGCGGGGCCTCCGAGGCTCTGTCGCTCGTCGGCGGCACGGCGGATGCGAAGGCCGTGACTGACCTCTCGGAGAAAATCAAAAGCCAAGAGGCGCAAAGCAAAGAGCGGCTCAAATCAATTCTCGGAGAGGAACGGATGAAAGAGATGGAGCAGTTCGATCGAGAGAAGGAGAAAGACCAGCTCGTCGGGCGCTACTCGGAGCATCTCGACATTGTAGGCTTCCCGCTCAATGCGCAGCAGCGCAACCAGCTTGCGGAAATCATCCAATCGGAATCCGGCACCGACGCGGCGAAGGGCCCGGCAGACGAGCTCTCGTTTTTGACCAACGGCGGAATGACCGACGAGGCGCTCGCCAAATACCGAAAAGAGGAAGAGGACAAACAATCGCGCATCGTCAGAAAAGCGGGCGGGATTCTCTCGCCCGACCAGGTGGCCGGCCTGCAATCAGCGTTCCGGGAGCAGAATCAGGAGCAGGAGGCGGGGATGAAAATGGTCGGCCAGTTGCTCAAGGCAGGTGGTGGTGCGTCTGGCGCGGTCATTCAAGGTACCCCGGGCATTCAGGTCAAAACGAAGATCATCAAAACCGCCCCGCCGAAGTAGTGGTGGGCTAGAGGCAATGGCACCTGACGCCACTGCGTTACTCTACCTTCTTTGATTCGTTCGTTTTCGTCTCGCTCGCAGTCAACTCAAGGTGGACTAGGCCGTTCGGGGTATTCCCTCCCGCATCCATCGTGGAGGAGAACACTGTTTTGGAAAACGGCACGATCGCTTTGGGGTCCAGCGGAACATCCTTTTCCATCACCGCACGGATGACCATGCTGTTGAGTTTAAGGCCCTTCAGGTCCATCTCTTTTGGTTGGATCGTTATCACGGCTTGAAAGACGCCGTGGTCTTTACCTCCGACCTGTTTTACTGCGGGAAATTTCACCACGCCAGTGAGGTCCTTCTCCGCAACTTTGAACGGCATGTCTTCCGGCATTGTTGCGAGTGCGTCGGCTGGAATCACCTTCCACTCGGTTCCCACAGAGCGCGGGGAGAGAGTTCCGAAAATCTTGTCGTCATCGGATTCGGTTTTCTTGTCGGGTTTCAATTCCATGAGTTTCTCAAGCACCGTCCGCGCACTCTTCGTGATTTCGCCGCCGTCGGATGTGTAAACGGCTTTGCCGCTCTCATTGAGTTCACCCGAAATGATTGTGCCCGCTTTGAACGGCTCCTGCGGTGCTTCCTCGTCGGTTTGAACGACAAATTTGTCGAGCTTGAACGTGAACTTCTGAATCCGGCCGTGCGGAGTGAGCGCAAGCACTTCCCCGACTCCTGCCACCTTCGCTTTGAGCACTTCCTTCTTATCGCTCACGACTTTCTCCCCCGATGAGACGCGCTGTTGTCTTGCAGCCTCGTAATCGAATGTCTCGTGCGACTTGTCGCCCACCTCAACCGGGCGATTCAGCTTGATCAAATAGCTCTTCGCTTCGTCCGCTCGCGCGAGCGGAGCGGTGGCAATGAGGGCGATGGAAGCAGCGAGAAACGCGGGCGCGGAAGATTTCATAGTCGCCGAGGCGATTACTGGGAGCACCAACGAAACACGAGAACAATGTGAACGTTGCTCGAGAGGAGGCGGGCGAAAAACGGCGGCTCATCCCCCATACGAAACGGTGCCCCGCAGTTGCTAAATCGAATTGCTGCGCCATACTCCCGCGACATGGATCAAACCAAACTCGTTCAGTTGAACATCTTCTGCGACTACCTCGCGGCTCGCCGGAAACCTATTTTGGCTGCGTGGAGAAAAGAATCGGACATCGATCCCCGGCAGACCACCGCCCGTTCGCTCACGCGGGCGCAATTTAATGACCACGTCCCCGACTTGCTCGATGCGTTTGAGCGCAAACTGCGCGCCCGCCCCGGTGGCATTGCCGCAGCGAAAGCGGACGAAAAAAAGAAAGACGAGGGCATCAAACACGGGCTCCACCGCTGGCAGCAAGGGTACCGCCTGCAAGAGTACACCCAGGAATTAGCGAATCTCCAGCTTTGCCTTTTTGACGAGCTACAGTCCTTCGCCGCGCAGCATCCCGAGGCCGAAAGCGACATGCTCCTCGAAGTAAGTCGCGAGATGATCCTACTCGTGAGCGACGCCACGACCGAGAGCACGGCGCAATACGAGCGCATGCAGCAGGCGGAGGCCGCCGCCCGCATCGGCGACCTCGAAAACGCCCTTGCAAGCATCAATGAATTCGAGCAACGCCGCGCCGCTCTCATCCATCAGGCCGTTCACGATTTGAACAACGACGCCGCCGGAGTCAGTCTCACCGCCAACGTCTTGAGCCGCGATGGAATCACCGAGGCCGACCGCCGTGGCTTCACCGCCATCCTCGGTCGCGGAGTGGACGCGATCACTGTGATGCTAGGAGAGCTCATGGAGCTCGCACGGCTCGAAGCGGGGCAGGAGGTGATAGAGCTTTCGCATTTCGACGCCGCAACTCTCGTCCACGAACTCGCCGCCATCAATGCCGCCGAAGCCCAGCAACGGGACTTGTTCCTCAAATTGGACGGGCCTGCCGAGTTCCCCGTAGAGGGCGACTCTCTCCGGGTTCGCCGGTTACTGCAAAACCTCCTCAAAAACGCCCTTAAATATACCGACTACGGCGGCGTCACCCTCAGTTGGGGGGAGGAGCAGGAAAACTGGTGGTTCATGGTCAAGGACACCGGCTGCGGGATGGCATCCGCCCCCGCCGCCGAAATGGTCATAGGGCTAAAAGAAGCCACCGCCTCCGCAAGGGAATCCGACGAAAAGGCGGCCGAGGCTT
>JAYSTZ010000833.1:0-5663 GCA_043719365.1 Verrucomicrobiaceae bacterium
CGAGCAGCGCGCCGACCTCGGGCGGGATGTCTCCTGAGAGGAGATTGGAATGATGAAGCTGCGAGAGAAGCTGGATGACATCCTCCTGCCCGGGCGCGCCATCCGGGTCGCGAGAGAGGCACCGCTCCCAAACCTCCTGAACCGTGGCGCGCCGATCGAGGCGGCAGAGAAACTCGTGCGCCATCGCGTTGATCCGAAAGAACTGATTGTTCAGCGGATCGAGCACGAGAAACCATCGCTCTCCGCGGAAGCTCTGCCTGCGGATTTCCACAGCGGGCCGAAGGCCGAGCCGCCGCCCTGCGACCCGGTGCCAGTGTTCGCTGAAAGTTCCGGATGCCATGTCACCACCAGAGATGCAACCGCAGGAAATCCGCGGTGCGATGTGTGTAGATCCAGAGAAGCGTGCGCCGACCGGCATTCACTTTGCATACGCCACTCATCCCCGGCCGCCACCATGGCTCCATCGCGTTGAACTCCGCCCGCGCTGTGAATGTGTTTCCCTTTTCACGGACGGTGGCGACGGGTTCCACGCGCTCGATGTGCATGGGAAACTTGAACTGCGGTCGGCTTGCAAACGCGAGTTCGCCGGCCATCGCAGCGGTGACGTGGTGGACGTCGGCTTCGGGGAGCGAGATTTCTGCGAACATCGTTTCGAGCCGCGCAATTTTAAGGAGCACCTCGCCCTGCCTCACGGGTGAGGCGATATGTTCCCGCAAGTCGCCCTCGATCACGTGACCGTCGAACGGTGCGATGACGGATGCCTTTGACAGTCGAAAACGCGCGAGGTCGAGTTTTGCCTGCGCTTCCTCTGCGCTTGCGTGCGCTATCCGCATCGATGCGGAATTGTTTTCCGCCTGCGCTTTTTGCTCCTCCGCAATGAAGCGTTGTTTTTCTGCGAGTGCGGCAGCCTCGTTGAGCAGCAACTCGCGTGAATCGAGCGTCACGAGCAACTGTCCGGCGCGCACCGGATCGCCGACGCGAAAATGGACCTCGTCGATGTAGCCATCGAACGGTGCCGGCAACTGCACGAGCATTTCGCTTTTCAGGATAAATGGCGCGTCGATCCGATGCTCGGCTTTCACAAAAACGAGCGCCAGAATTAGTGCTGTGATGACGATGATGGAGAGCTTTGCCAGCGTTTGTTCCGCGCCGAGGGATTTTGCCGCCGTCCGCCGCACTGCATCCGCTGCGCGTGCGCCCCACCAGCGGTCGGAATTCCGCAGTTCGTGAAGTCGCCGGGAGATCTGGACGCACACCATCCGAAGCGTCTGTAACTCGCGTTCAGTGAATGTCCCGTGTGCCCTTTCCAGCGTCAGCACACCCGCAGGTTCGTCACTCACCGGGATGGGCATCGACAGGACATTCGCGACGGCCTCGGTGCGTGCGAATACTTCGTGGCTTCGCGAAACCGCAGTGCTCTCGGGAAGTGCGGGCCATGCGATTTCTTCCTCCTGATCGAAAGCCTCGTCCATCGCCTCTTCGAGGGCTGTGACGAGCGCCATGTTTTTTTCAAATCGCTCCGTGTGGCTGACTGCTTCGAGCTTCACACCGCCTCTCCGGAACCAGCCGAGACTCACTCGCTCGCATTGAAAGCGAGCCGCCAGTTCGTTGCACAGAGTCATCGCTGCCGCGGCAAATTCGGTCTGGACATTGAGCAACGCCAGAATGTCCAGCGTTACGGCGAATCGCGTCATGTCCTCCCGGGCCTTCTCCACGGTCCCCGTGCGCTCGTAGAGAAGCGGGATATCTCCGAGCAGGCGGAGGCGACCCGTTGCGTCGCTGGCGTCCGACCCGGAAACGAGCTGCGCAACGACCACCACGAAGTGGCGCGGATCACTCATTGCGAGGCGAACCGCGATGTGGCCTCCGGCCCGCGTCACGCCCGCGCCGCCGGATTCGGCTTCGAGGAGGAGGCGTTCCAGTTCGCCGGGATTCAGCGTCGCGTGCAACCCGCACTGCGGGGGCCAGGAGAATGCGTCCTTCCACGGGACGGTCGCATCTGTCGCGCGGGTACGCATGAAAACCACCGCCGCCGTCGCAGGGGCCAATTCGAGCGCAACTTGCAGCAGGGCCGGCCAGAAATCGCCCTCCGCGCCGCGGAAAAACCGGAGTGCGTCGATCCGGTGGAGCGCATTCGTGAGGTCGTGCCTCCGGCTGGTATGTTCAAGCGGCATGGTTCGGCGGATACTGCATTCCCCCGGCTTCTCCCGCAACCCGAGAAAGCGGCTACGCCGACATTGAGGGGATACGGCGACAACGGTCCCACTACGGCGGCGTAGCTCGACTTTCCAGAGTCGAGTCCGGCGGTCCATTTGCAAGGCTGCGTGGCTCTCGGAGCGGACGCCTTGACTCGACATTGGAATGTCGAGCTACGACGCCGAAGCCGAGTGGCACGAATGGTTATCCGCATGTTATTCACATTCAAAAGCCGAACTTTCGCCCGTTTGTTCCAATCGGGTGACGCAAAATGTGCAAGGGGAAAAGAAATGATGGACAATTTCTGTCTGTTTTCGCATTTTTCGCGTCCGATTTCATCCGGCAAAACGAATGGAGCGGATGGAGAACTTTACGACGATGCAAAACGACCAATCAACTAGCGATTCGAACACGGTGAATTCTATCGGGTATCCGAAGAAGCAGGGGCTTTATGATCCACGGTTTGAGCATGACGCTTGCGGCGTCGGCTTTATCGCTCACATGAAGGGCAAAAAGTCGCATGACATCGTGGCGCAGGGCCTTCAGATGCTCATCAATCTCGACCATCGTGGCGCTTGCGGTGCGGAGGTGAATACGGGCGACGGTGCGGGCATTTTGATGCAGATGCCGGATTCGTTTTTGCGGAAAGTGACGGAGAGCAAGTTTAAGCTTCCGGCGGAAGGGCAGTATGGGGCGGGGATTATTTTCATGCCGAAGAATCCGACGCTGCGGAGGAAATTGGAGGAGGCTTTTGAAAAGATCGTGGCGGCGGAGGGGCAGTATTTCCTCGGCTGGCGCAAGGTGCCGACGGATAATTCTTCGCTCGGTGAGACGGCGAAGGGTGCGGAGCCGGCGATGATGATGGCCTTTATCGAGCGCGGTGAGAATTGCGCGGACGATGCGGCTTTTGAGCGGAAGCTTTACGTGATTCGCAAGCGGTCGTTTAATGAAATCCGGTGCTCGACTTTGCCGGGTGGGAATTTCTGGTATGTCTGCAGCCTGTCTTACAAGACGCTGGTCTATAAGGGCATGTTGCTGACGGATCAGGTGGGCAAGTATTTCGCGGATTTGAGCGACCCGGATATGAAGTCGGGGCTGGCGTTGGTTCACTCGCGGTTTTCGACGAACACGTTCCCGAGCTGGGACCGCTCGCATCCGTATCGCTACATCGCGCACAACGGCGAAATCAACACGCTGCGCGGGAACATTAACTGGATGCACGCTCGGCAATCGCTGGCGGATTCGCCGCTCTTCGGCGAGGACTTCAAGCAGACCCTTCCGGTGGTAAATCCGAACGGCTCGGACTCGTCGATGTTCGACAATGTGCTGGAGCTTCTCGTGCTCGCGGGGCGTTCGCTGCCGCACGCGATGATGATGATGATCCCGGAGCCGTGGAGCGGCCATGAGTCGATGAGCGATGAGTTGAAGGCGTTTTACGAATATCATTCGTGCCTCATGGAGCCGTGGGATGGGCCGGCATCGGTCGCTTTCACCGATGGCAAGATGATCGGCGCGACGCTGGACCGCAACGGTCTGCGGCCTTCACGTTACTACGTGACGAAAGACGACATCGTGGTGATGGCGAGCGAGGCGGGCGTTCTGCCGTTTCCGCCGGAGAATATTTTGCAAAAAGGACGGTTGCAGCCGGGGCGGATGTTCATCGTGGACATGGAGCAAGGGCGCATCGTGCCGGACGAGGAAATCAAACGGAAGATCGCGACTGCGCAGCCTTATCGTTCGTGGCTGAATGAGAACCTGCTCCCGCTGGCGAAGATGGCGGAGGTGGATCATTTACCGGAGCCGGATCACGCGACGGTGCTGAAGCGTCAGCAGGCGTTTGGTTACACGTTTGAAGACCTGCGAATGCTGATGGTGCCGATGGCGCGCGACGGTGTGGAAGCCGTGGGCTCGATGGGCACGGACACGCCAATCGCTGTTCTCAGCAACAAGTCGCAGTCGCTTTTCAACTACTTCCAGCAGCTCTTTGCGCAGGTGACGAATCCGCCGATTGACTGTATCCGCGAGGAAATCATCACGAGCACGCTCACGACAATTGGCTCGGAGGGCAACCTTCTCGACCCGCAGCCAAAGAGCTGCCACCTCATCGCGCTCGACTCGCCGGTGCTCACGAACGAGCAGTTTGCGAAGCTCAAGCACGTCAGCGAAGAGGGGTTCAAGTCGGTGACGATTCCGATTTTGTATCCTGTCGCGGGCGGCGAAAATGCGCTGCGCAAGGCGATGACCGAAGTGTGCGCGAAGGCTTCACAGGCAGTGGAAGACGGCGTGAACATTATCATCATCAGCGACCGCGGAGTGAACGCACAGATGGCGCCGATTCCCTCGCTACTGGCGACGAGCGGGCTGCACCATCACCTCATCCGTGAAGGCACCCGAACGAAGGTCGGCCTCGTGCTGGAATCCGGCGAGCCGCGCGAGGTGCATCACTTTGCACTGCTCATCGGCTACGGCATCGGCGCGGTGAATCCGTATCTCGCGTTCGAGACGCTCGACGACATGATCAAGCAGGGATTGCTCGGGAATATCGATCACAAGACCGCGTGCAAGAATTTCGCGAAAGCGGCGATCAAGGGCGTCGTGAAAGTGGCGTCGAAGATGGGAATCAGCACGGTGCAATCGTATCGTGGCGCGCAGATTTTCGAAGCGGTGGGACTCAGCAGCGCGGTGGTGGAGGAATACTTCACGTGGACTTCGTCGCGCATCGAGGGAGTCGGCCTGGAGCAAATCGCGGGAGAAGTCGCGATGCGTCACGCGCACGCATTTCCGAAGAGCTCGGCGACGAGCAACACGCTGGAGGTCGGCGGGAATTACCAATGGCGCAAAGACGGCGAGGAGCATCTCTTTAACCCCTCGACCGTCCACAAGCTGCAATCGGCTGTGCGGCTCGGAAACTACGGGACGTTCAAGCAGTATTCCGCCGAGGTGAACGAGCAGAACAAGAAGTGGTGTACGCTGCGCGGGCTGCTGGATTTCAAAGGCGGCACGGCGATCTCCATCGAAGAAGTGGAGAGCATCGAGAGCATCTTGAAGCGGTTCAAAACGGGCGCGATGAGCTACGGCTCGATCTCCAGCGAAGCGCACGAAGCGCTGGCGATCGCGATGAACCGCATCGGTGGAAAATCGAATACCGGCGAAGGCGGCGAAGACCCCGAGCGCTTTACTTGGACGAATGCGGAAGGCGACTCGAAGAACAGTGCAATCAAGCAAGTGGCGAGCGGACGTTTCGGCGTGACGAGTCACTACCTGACGAACGCGAAGGAAATCCAAATCAAGATGGCGCAGGGCGCGAAGCCCGGCGAAGGCGGACAGCTTCCCGGGTCGAAGGTGTATCCGTGGGTCGCGAAGGTGCGTCACAGCACGCCCGGCGTGGGGCTCATCTCTCCGCCGCCGCATCATGATATTTACAGCATCGAGGACTTGGCGGAGCTGATTCACGATTTGAAAAACTC
>JAYSTZ010000834.1:0-5661 GCA_043719365.1 Verrucomicrobiaceae bacterium
GATCGACGGAGACTCGGCGGGCAACATCATCGGCGGGACGGAGCGCAATATCATCAGCGGGAACACGGATTACGGCGTGAAAGTGAACAGCACGGCGAGCGGCAGCACTTCGGCACCGACGCAGTTTATCCAGGCGAACTATATCGGCACGGGCATGAGCGGTTCCGGTGATTTTGGGAATGGGAAGAGCGGCGTGTATTTGCTGAGCACGATGGCGGTGCGCGTGGAGGGAAATGTGATTTCGGGCAACGGGACTTATGGAGTCGAGATCAACTCAGGAAGCCGCCACCAGCTTTACGGGAACATCATCGGGCTCGACTCCGCCGGCGCTGCCGCAATCGCGAACACGCAAACGGGCGTGTATGTGAACGGAGCGAATCTAAACATCATCGGCGGGCAGGCTGCGGGTGCAGGCAATGTGATTTCCGGCAACGGACTACACGGCGTGAATATTCTCGCAGGTGGAAGCGGGAACACGGTGCTGGGAAATCTCATCGGCACGGACAAGACGGGCACTGTGGCAATCGGGAATACGGGCGACGGCGTGCGGCTCCAGAGCGTCATCAACACAACGATCGGCGGCGCGGGCACCAACGCGGGCAATGTGATTTCCGGCAACGGCGGAGATGGCGTTTTCGTAAGCGGCGGCACGAATGCGGCGGGAACCACGCTGAAGCAAAATTACATCGGCACCACATCCGCAGGCACTGGAGACCTCGGCAACGGCGGCAACGGTGTGCAGTTTTCTAGCGTGCTCGGTACCGCAACCATCGGCGGTTCCGGTTCAGGCTCGGGCAACGTGATTGCCGGCAACGGATTGTCCGGCATCCTCGTCGGCAGTGCGGATTTATTGACGATTCAGGGCAACGTCATCGGGCGCCCGGATGCTCCCAACGCGCGCGGGATTTTGATCAACGGGTCGGCCGGTAACGGCGTGATCGTCGGCGGAATTTCGGCGGGGCAGGGGAACAACATCGGCTTTAACACCGGCGCTGGAGTCGCCGCCACGGGAAGTGCAAACGCGGGAATCCGCGGTAATTCAATCCACGACAATGGAGGCCTCGGCATCGACCTTGGCAATAACGGCGCAACGCCAAACGACCCGCTGGACGCCGACCCCGGCGCGAATGGGCTGTTGAATTTCCCCGCACTCAACTCCGCAGTCATTTCGGCCGGAAGCACTCAGGTCTCGGGCACCTACGCCGGGCTCGCGGACACCGCGCTGACGATCGACTTTTACAGCAACACCGCGAACGGCGAGGCGGAGACTTACCTCGGCAACACGACGGTCACGACGGATGCGCTTGGAGCAGCGGGCTTCGCGGTAACGCTCCCGGCGGTGCCTGCCGGGCGCACGATCAGTGCGACCGCAAACCGTGTCGTCTCGCCGTTGCAAACGTCGGAGGTATCCGCGCAAATTTCGCCGCAGGCTGCGCTCACGGTTTCCGATGTCACGCTGACGGAAGGCGCAAGCGGGACGAAGAATTTCACTTTCACCATCACGCTCGGGGCCTCTGCGGCGACCAGCGTGAGCGTGGACTACGCGACCGCCGACGGCACGGCGGTTTCCGGCAGCGATTATCAGGCATCGAGCGGGACGCTCACATTTACGCCGGGGCAGACGAGCAAGACCGTGACGGTGGCCGTGCTCGGCGATCTCACTGCCGAGCCGAACGAGACCTTTTTCCTGAACCTCGGCAACGCAAGCGGCGCGATCCTCTCGGATGCGCAAGGCTTGGGGACGATCACGAACGACGACACTGCAACGGTTTCAATCGACGACGTGACGGTGAGCGAGGGAAACGCGGGCGCGAAGAATCTGGTCTTCACGATCTCGCTGAGCGCGGCATCGGCTGGCGTGACTACAGTCGATTTTGCAACAGCCGACAATATCGCCTTCGCCGGAAGTGACTACTCCGCTTTGGCGGGCACGCTGACATTTGCAGCGGGAGAGCTCACGAAGACGGTGGTCGTGGTGATCATCGGCGACGGGATCGTGGAGCAAAACGAGACCTTTTTCCTGAACCTCGGCAACGCAACCGGCGCAACGATTGCCGATGCGCAAGGGCTCGGCACCATTTCGAATGACGACACGGCATTCGTGACGATCAGCGACGCAACAATCGTCGAGGGAAATTCGGGGACGACGAACGCGGTCTTTACCGTTTCACTCAGCGCGGCATCGGCGACCGCAATCACCGTGGACTTTGTGTCCGTCGGCGGCACCGCGCTCGCCGGAATCGACTATTCCCCGGCGGCGGGAACGCTTTCCTTTGCCGCGGGCGAGACCACGAAAACGATTTCTGTTGCGGTGATTGGCGACAACACGCCGGAGTTTGCCGAGACGTTCTTCGTGAATCTCTCCAACGCAACGGGGGCCACAATTTCGGATGCGCAAGGGCTTGGCACCATTTCAAATGACGACACCGCATTCGTGACGGTCAGCGACGCGACAATTGCCGAGGGCAATTTCGGAACGACCAATGCGGTCTTTACCGTTTCGCTCAGCGTGGCATCGGCGAACGCAATCACCGTGGACTTTGTGAGCGTCGGCGATACTGCGCTCGCCGGAAGCGACTACGTGTTCACGACGGGAACCATTTCTTTTGCAGCGGGCGAGACGTCGAAGACCATCTCAGTCCCCGTAATTGGCGACGCGACGCCGGAGTTTGAAGAGACGTTTTTCGTGAATCTCTCGAACGCGAGCGGTGCTACGATTTCTGGCGCACAAGCGCTCGGCACGATTGCCAACGACGACATCCCACTCCTCTCAATTGCAGATGTGACCGTGCTCGAAAGCGGCGCGTTCACATTCACGGTCACGCTTTCGCAAGGCCACGTGCTCCCCGTCACTTTCGACTTTGCGACGGTGGGCGGCAGCGCGCTTGCAGGCGTGGATTTCACCGGAGCGAGCGGACAGCTCACGATTCCCGCCGGGGAATCGAGCGTGCAATTCACGGTGTCGGTGGCCGATGACATCATCGTCGAGAGCGATGAGACTTTCACCGTCATCCTCAGCGCTCCGCAAAACGCAACCATCGGTGACGGCGCTGCCCTCGCGACGATCGTCAATAACGATGAGACGTATCTCGTCGTCGAAAGTGTTTTGATCCCGGAGGGCAATTCGGGAACGGCGAACGCGGTTTTCGTGGTGACCCTCACCGCTCCGAGCGCGAGTGACATCACATTTGATTTTTTCACCGCGGACGTAAGTGCGAAGGCCGGCAGCGACTACACGGCCACGACCGGCTCTGCAACAATCCCTGCGGGAACGACGAGTATTGGGATATCGGTGCCGATCATCGGCGATACGTCGATAGGCCGGAACGAATACTTTAACTTCGAGATCGAGAACCTCTCCGGCGCGACCCCTGCGGCGCTATTGGCGGGTGGAGTCATCTTGAATGACGACGAAGGGCCGGTGACGATATCCATCGGTGACTCGTCGGTTTTGGAAGGGAATGCAGAACAGACGGATTTGGTCTTCACCGTTCAGCTTTCGGGCGGATTCGAATACGACATTTCGATGGGCCTTATGACCGCGAATGGCACTGCGAGTTCGCCGGGGGACTTCGTCGCGGGTCCGTATGTGGTGACGATTCCGGCGGACGCGACGACGGCTGCGGTTACCGTTCGTGTGCTGGCCGATACAGTGGTGGAGCCCGATGAGACATTGACGGTTTCACTGTCACAATTTTTCGGAGAGAACGTGATATTCAGCCGCTCCACCGCCACTGGGACAATCCTGAATGACGACACTGGGTTCAGTATTTCGGGAGGTTCTTTCTCCGAAGGCGGCGACTATCAAATTACCGTCACGCGGATCGGCGTGTTGGATGCGACGGACGATTTGGAGATTCACACCCTTGCAGGCACCGCGACCGCCGATGTTGATTATGCGACGCAAAATGTCCCGATCAGGTTCGCGCCTGGCGAGACGAGCATCACCCGCTCGTTCGCGCTCGCTCAAGATTCCCTGATCGAACTCGATGAGACGTTCTCAGTGCTTTTAACGCTCCCCGGCGGTTACGTTCATTTTTTCGGCTACCTCCCTATTCTCAACGGCACGGCCCCAATCGTGATTTTGGACGATGATGGCCCGACCGCCCACATCGAGACTTCGAAGTCAGCGAGGCTCGAGGACGGTGCCGATGATGCGGGCCGCATCGCGTTTAGTATCATCCTGAGCGGCCCATCGACGCTCCCAGTGTCCGTCCGACTCCGTACCGTGGCGGGCAGTGCGACGAACGCGGACTTCGGTCCGATCGACGAGGTTATCACGCTTGCGCCGGGCCAGACGATTTTCGAAAGCGAAGTCGTCATTCGGAGCGACCGCTTTGCCGAGGTGGACGAGACTTTTGCACTTCGCATTAGTGACCCGCAACACGCCGCGCTTGGAGTGGACAGCCTCGCGCTTTCGATTCGCGACAATGACGGACTGACTATCAGCAAGAACCGCAAGTCCGCCACATGGCGCGACCTCGACGGCGACTTGGTTACGTTGAAAGTCACGAAGCCGGTCCTGACGCCGGCGCTTTTTGACTTTCGCTTCGGTGGACCAATCGCCGGGGTGCCGGAGATCTCCGGTCAACTCCTGGAGTCGTTCAATGTCGCCGCCGCTGGAGTCGCCGCGAGTGGCATGTCCCTCAAATTCACCGCGAAGCAGAAGGACGGCCTCGGCGACAGGTCCGTGAATGTAGGAGCCATTGACGCGGCGGGTGTTCGCTTGGGCTCGGTCGTTTTGCCGGGTGATCTCGGAAAGATTGAAGCTGGTGTTTTACCGGCATCGGTTGTCCCGCCGAAGGTTGCGGGAACGGGGCTGAAAGGCCTTACGATTCGTTCGCTCGGGGCACTTGGAACGAGCACGCAGGCGGCGGGCGGGGATTTGCTTAGCGCAATCTCGGGCAAGCTCGGTGCGCTGAAAATTGTCGGCGATTTTGCGGATGCAAAGCTCACGATATCCGAGGGAAGCGGTGCATTGACCATCGGGGGAAATTTCCGAGGCGGGGCCGGAACGGGAATCTACGCAGACGGTAAAGTTACCAGCGTAGTCATCCGTGGAGATGTGCTCGGCGACGCATCAAACGAAGCCGTCCACATCTCCGCCTCCGCCGGAAAAATCGAGATCGGCGGGCGTGTCGAGAATGCGGACATTCGCGCGGGGATCGTGGCCGCGCTCAGCGTTGCGAAGGAATGGACTGCTTCGTCTTTCACGGCGACCCGCATCGCCAGCATCGTCATTGGCGGCGTGGTGAACGGCACGGCAACTGACGGAGACAGCTTTGAGTTTGCTGCGGGACGGATCGGCAGCATGAAAGTCGCTGGAGCGAAGCTGCCGCTTACAAACGGCATCGATAATTTGCCAATCGGAGCAACGCTCGACGTGCTCGTGCGCGAGACAGTGAGCTGAGACCGCTAAATCGCCAGCGCGCCGCCGCTGCTCAGGTCCTTGTTTCCGAAGGTCTGCAAGTCGTGGCCGAAGGCCTGCGCAATGCGGAGCCAGAGGCGATTGTGCGGGACGTTGTCGTATTTGAGCGAGCGGCCGCTTTGCAGGCCGAGTCCGCCGCCGACGCAGATGAACGGGATGTTGTCGTGCGAGTGGCTGTTGCCTTTGCCGAGTTCGTTCGTCCAGATGATCGTCGTGTTGTCGAGCATCGTGCC
>JAYSTZ010000835.1:0-2464 GCA_043719365.1 Verrucomicrobiaceae bacterium
ATCACCGAATTGACCAGCACGACAATGAGAATGACCAGCGCGTCCTCATGCTTTCCCAGCACAAAGGCGAGAGCCGCGGCTGCGAAAAGAATATAAATCAGAGGGCTCGCGAACTGGCGTACAAACATGCGCCACAGAGGCTTCGACTGTTCTTCCTGGAGTGCATTCGCACCATACTGTGCGAGGCGGCGCACGGCTTCATCCTGCGAAAGACCGCAGTCTGCGGCGCTACCGAGTTCAGCGCAGACTTCCGCAGCGGATAGCTTGTGCCAGGGCTTTGCTGTCAGGTTTTCCATTGCGGTGAATGTTCCTCACGCCATTCAAGGTAACAGCTTCACACGACGCAACCGCAGGGCGTTGCTGATCACCGACACGGAGCTCAGGCTCATTGCTGCCCCCGCGATGATCGGGCTGAGGAGTATGCCGAAAAACGGATAGAGCACACCCGCTGCAATCGGGATGCCGAGGGCGTTGTAGAGGAATGCAAAGACGAGATTCTGCCGGATATTGCTCATTGTGGCGCGGCTCAGACGAATGGCCTGAGCGATGCCACGGAGGTCGCCCTTCACTAAAGTGATACCCGCGCTTTGCATCGCGACATCGGTGCCGGTGCCCATTGCGATGCCCACTTCGGCTTCGCTGAGCGCGGGCGCGTCGTTGATTCCATCACCGGCCATCGCGACGTGTTTCCCTTCCCTGCGCAGCTTTTTGACATGCGCGACTTTCCCTGCGGGTTCGATCTCGGCTTCCACGGAATCGAGCGCGAGCTGCTCCGCCACTGCGGCTGCGGTGCGACGGTTGTCGCCGGTGAGCATGACGAGTTTCAGGCCGAGTTTGTGAAGCTGCTCGATTGCCTCGGGGGTGGTGGATTTGATTGGGTCCGCGACTGCGAGAATGCCCGCCGGCTTGCGGTCGATGGCGACAAACATCGCGGTCTTTCCAGCTTCCTGGAGTTTCATCGCGGATGCTTCGAGGGAGTCGATACCGCTGATTTTTTCACTGCGGAGAAAATCCAGTTTTCCAACCATCACGGCGCGGCCCGCGATTATGCCGACGACGCCGCCCGCAGTCACAGAGCGAAATTCAGTGACGGATTCCAGCGCGATGGCTTGGTCCTTTGCACCGCGCACGATCGCGGCGGCGAGCGGATGTTCGCTGCTCTGCTCCAGCGAAGCGGCGAGGCGGAGGAACTCCTTCACGTCGAATCCCTCGACCGGCAGGATGTCCATGAGCTTCGGCTTGCCCTCGGTAAGTGTGCCGGTCTTGTCCACGACGAGAGTGTCCACTTTTTCCAATCGCTCCAGTGCCTCGGCATTTTTCACAAGCACACCTTCCTGCGCGCCCCGGCCGACGCCGACCATGATCGACATTGGCGTGGCCAGACCCAGCGCACACGGACACGCGATAATGAGGACGGCCACAGCGTTCACGACGGCATACGCGAGCTTCGGCTCCGGCCCGAGCCACATCCAGACGGCAAACGTGAGCACTGACACCGCGAGCACCACAGGCACAAAAATGCCCGCGACCTTGTCTGCGAGTCCTTGAATCGGTGCGCGACTGCGCTGGGCTTCCGCCACCATCTTCACGATCTGTCCGAGCAACGTGTCGCTCCCGACCCGCTCGGCCCGCATCACGAAACTGCCCGGGCCATTTACGGTGCCGCCCGTCAGTTTGTCGCCGATTACTTTTTCCACCGGCAGCGGCTCGCCGGTGATCATGGATTCCTCGACGCTGGAATGGCCTTCGAGCACCACGCCATCCACGGGCACTTTGTCGCCGGGTACCACACGCAGCATGTCACCGACTTTCACTTGCTCGAGTGGCACGACTTGGTCTCCGCCGGGCGCGACCTGCCGCGCAGTGGGCGGCGAGAGATTGAGCAACGCCTTGATTGCGCTGCCCGTTCGACGGCGAGCGCGGAGTTCCAGCACCTGCCCGAGCAACACCAGCACAATAATGACGGCGGCAGCCTCAAAGTAGATCGCGACCTTGCCGTGATGCTGCATCGAATGCGGGAAGAGACTTGGGGCAAGCATCGCCACTGCGCTGAAAATGAACGCTGCCCCGACTCCGATGGCGATCAGCGTGAACATGTTCCAATGCCGCGAGAGGACCGAGCGCCAGCCCCGCCGGAAGAACGGCCAGCCAGCCCATCCGACGACCGGAACCGTCAGCGCAAACTGAATCCACCGCGACGCATGGCTGTCCGCCCACGCTTGATTCGCGAGCGCCGGGACCAAATGCGACATAGCGAGGATAAACACAGGGAGCGTCAGCGCCGCGCCGATCCAAAAGCGGCGGGTCATATCGCGAAGCTCCGCGTTGTCGTCATCCTCGCCACTCGCGGCCATCGGTTCCAGAGCCATGCCGCACTTCGGGCAATCGCCGGGAGAATCCTGCTGCACCTCTGGGTGCATCGGGCATGTATAGATGGTCTTGCCCGCCACCCACGCCGGATTCC
>JAYSTZ010000836.1:0-2463 GCA_043719365.1 Verrucomicrobiaceae bacterium
CGGCGACACGCTCAATCGCCGCCGTCATTTTTCCGCGCCAGGTGCGCGGTTTTTCCGGCTCGCCGGTGAATTCCGTTTCGATGGAAGCGACCGATTCGACGGGCAAATTTTTCGCGCCAAAATAGGCCGCCGCCGCGCGGGCGTTCACGTTTTTTACGGAGAGTTGCGTCGTCGTGTCGTAGCTGTGCGCCATGTTCTTTCCCTTGTCCTGCAAACGATTGCCAGTCATCGAGAACCACAGTTCGCCGCCAAAAACATCCGCCCGCAGGCTCATGTTGGCCTTGTGTTGCGCGCGCTGCGATGCGTCGAAATTCACATCACGGAGCACAAGGTCCGGCGTGATCGTGAGGTTCTTTACAAAAAGATTTCGCGCCGTGTAACTCGTCTCCGCATTCAGATTTTCCCAAACCGGAATTCCCGGCGCGGCGAGCCGCCGTACGCGCAGATAGCCCGCGCGATCCGGTGCGAGTAGAATGTTCACTCCTTCGACGATCGTCTCGTTCGTCGGCGCGTGGATGCGGATGTTAAAATCCTCGATTTCCGCCCGGTCCGCATACGCCGCCGGCTGCGCGAGAATCGTGCGGAGCACCTGGATGATGCTCGCCTTCTCGCGTTTCTCCGTGGGCGTCTTGCTCGGCAACGCCACAAATGCGAGGTCCGCGTGGTGGATTTCGTAGCTGCGCAAAAACTCGCCCAAACCGAAGCGGACGAGCATCGGGATGCTGTAGTCAAACCGCAGTCGCTCGATGTCGATCTTCTCGACCGGTGTCGGACCGGAGCCGTTCGGAGCGACATGGATGCTCTTGATTTCGAGATTCGTCAGGACGGTTCCCGAAAGGTGAAAATCCAACTTCAGGTGTTGCCTCGCCGCAATCTGAATGGCGATGAAGCGGACGAGCGGGCGATGGCAAACGAGCGCCAGTACGAACAGAAGGAGCCCCCATTTAAAACTCCGCCGAATCCACCCACGCCGCTTCGATTGCGGAGTTTTATGAGGCTTCTCGATTTCGGTCATCGGCCTCCGAGACTATAGCGACTCGTAGTATCTGCAAGACGCACGCTGCCGATAAATTGGCCCGTTAAATGGTCGCAAAGACCGAGAAACCTGCGAGCCGCCAGCCTGCTCTCGCACGGCGAAAAAATGAAATGATCGAGCTCACGCCGAGAAGAGGGTGTGTTTGGCTCCGCCGGAACCTCGCCTGCTCAAATTCCGATCGCTGCGGCGCAGCCCGCATTACAAAATCCTCGGATCGGGTGCCGCTGGGGTGGCTGGACCGCCCGCCGACTAAGCCTCGGGCTTGGTCTTGCGCAGGCCGATCACTTTGTCTCCATCCTTGAACTGACCGCGCTTTTTTAGAAGCTCAACCCGCTCGAATCGTTTCAAAACGTTGCGCTTCGCTGCGATGGTGCTGACGCCTTTGAGGCTACGATGCTGTGACATAAAATAGGGTTCCTAGATTGGGAAAGGGCGGCGACTATACGGACCGAAGCGGGACTGGCAACGTCCATTTTCGTTTTTATGCCGGGATGAAATCAGCGGCCGGTTTCGGATTCGCCCTGCTTGATTTGACGATTGAGCGCGGCGAGGCACTTGCCAAACAGGCATCCACTTCGCATCATCCGCACGAAATCTTTACTACTATGGCATACGAACTCGCTCCTCTTCCCTATCCCAACACCGCCCTCGAACCAAACATCGACGCGCGCACGATGGAAATTCATCACGACAAGCATCATCAGGCTTACGTGACAAATCTGAACAAGGCCCTCGAAAGCGCTCCTGAACTTGCCGCGAAAAGCGCCGAAGATTTGATTAAGGATCTCGCTGCTGTCCCCGAGGCGATCCGCGGTCCTGTCCGCAACAATGGCGGCGGACATGTGAATCACAGCTTTTTCTGGAAGCTCCTGACTGCGCCGAAGGCTGATAACAAACCGACGGGCAAACTCGCCGACTCCATCGCGGCCACGTTTGGCGATTTCGATCAATTTAAGACGAAGGTCGAAGCGGCGGGCGTGGGACGTTTCGGCAGCGGCTGGGTCTGGCTCGTCGTGAACGGCGGCAAACTCGAAATCGGCTCCACCGCGAATCAAGACAACCCGATCATGGGCAAAGCCATCGCGGGAATCGAAGGGACACCGGTATTCGGCATCGATGTGTGGGAACATGCCTACTACCTCAATTACCAGAACCGTCGGCCTGATTATTTGAAGGCGATCTGGGGCGTTATTAATTGGGCGCAGGTCGGAGAGAATTACGAAGCGGCGCTGAAGTAACAGTCCGTGGTTCTGATTTGAGGAAGGCCGGGCGAGTGAGGGTGCCTCCGTGTCCCATGCAATTCGTTCAACCTTTGGCTTGCCTGTCACGCTCGCGCGATTGACATGCTTCGGAGCCGTTCGTTTTCCGATGCCAGCCTTCATCAACATCTCCACCTACAAATTTACCCCGCTCGAAAATCTCCCGCC
>JAYSTZ010000837.1:0-14771 GCA_043719365.1 Verrucomicrobiaceae bacterium
CACGAGCATCTCGGCCTCGGTCATCACGGGAAAAGTCCCGCTCGTCCAGGTGCGCGGCGACGTGAATGACTTCAACCTTTCCGCATCCGCCCTTGGCAGCGTCACCATCGGCGGCTCGGTCATCGGCATCACTGGCGGGCGCGGCGAAATCTCCGGCGTGAGCGGCATCGCATCGCTTACGATCAAGGGCGACCTCATCGGTGCCACTAACGGAAACAGCAACGCCGGGCGGATTGACGCGAATGCTGGCGACATCGGGCGGCTCACCATCGGCGGCTCCGTCATCGGCGGCGCGAATGGCGGCACCGGCTTCATCTTCTGCGGCGGCACCATCAAACACGCGTTCATCGGCGGCTCGCTCCTCGGCGGCAAAGGCGTCGCGCAAAGCGGTGCCATCCGCGCAATTAACATCGGCACGCTCACCATCGCGGGCTCGGTGATCGGCGGCACGGGCGAGAACAGTGGCGAAATCATCGCCGTCGCCAGCATCGGCACGGTGAAAATCGGCGGCAACCTCGTGGGCGTGAGCATCAATGGCACGGATGCGAGCGTGGAAGGCTCGGGCTTCATCCAATCGCTCGGCTCCATCGGCACTGTGCAAATCGGCGGTTCCATCATCACCGGCTCGGACAACTCCAGTGTCGGCACCCTCACCCGCAACGCCGCCATCATCGCAGAAGGCGGCATCGGCAAAATCATGGTAAAAGGCAGCATCATCGGCAACGCCTCGAACGCCGCCGTCATCGCCGTTAGGAACGACAGCGCCACGAGCAAACTCGCCATCGGCTCCATCGCGGTCGGTGGCGGAGTCTTTCAGACGCGCATCCTCGCCGGATTCGTCCCCTCCGCCTCCGGCTTCACCCCGTCGGTGCCGGACGTCCACATCGGCACCGTCACCGTCACGCGGGACTGGGTCGCCAGCAGCATCAGCGCCGGCATTTCGGACACCGGCCTGGATGGCTTCGGCATCAACGACGCCCCGTTCGGCGGCGGCGACCCCGCCATCACGAGCCGCATCGCGAAAATCCAAATCACTGGCAGCGCGTACGGCCTGGCCGGTAACAGCGCGAACTTCGGATTCGTCGCACAGGAAATCGGCGCGGTGAAAATCGGCGGGCGCGCGCTCGTCTTCCAAAGCGGCCCCGGCAACGACACCCTCGCCCAACTCATCGGCACCACCGCGACATTCCGCGCCGTGGAATTCCCATAGGCCATGGGTCTTTTGGCGCTCCGAAGCAGAGCGGCCTCAGCGTGTGGAGGCGTTTGGCGTTGAGTGTTCAGGGGCGTCCGTCCTGCTCACCGCCAGCAGGCTGGCTTGCAAAAGCGGCAGCAGGCTGCCGCACTCCACGGCCTTCGGCGTCCCTACTTCTCGATGGTAATCGTCCGCCGCACCTCGTCCGTTTTCAGGCCGAGGGCGCTGGGCATCACTACGCCGGGGAGGATGGCTACGTCGTAGAGTTCGCGGACGATTCCCTCGATGTTGATGGAATGCACCACGTCGCCGGTTCGCAGGTCCACCACGAGGATGCCGCAGCGCGGGGCGACGTTCTTTTTCTCCAGCGCAGCATCGAGCGGCAGCCCGCTGAAGGTGCGGTTCTCGCGGCAGGTGGAGAGGCCGATGATTGCGAAATTCCGCACCAGCGCCAAGCCGCGCGCATAGCCGGGGCAGAAGGCGATGGGCTCGAATTTCCCCGCTGCAAGATCGATGCGCCCGAATTCGCCAGCGCCGCTGTTGAGCACGTAGAGCTGCCCGTTATGCCAACGCGGGGAGTGCGGCATGGAGAGGCCACGGGCGACGATTTCGTTGGTCTGCACATCGCACACGACGCCGCCGGACTGCCGGTGTTCGCGCCAGCCTTCATGCACGTCGGTGGTGCTCACGGCGGTGATGAATGCGGGCTTCCCGTCGCGCATGGCGAGGCCGTTCATGTGGCAGCGATCCTCGGCGGCGAGGCGCGAAATCCACGGCGGTCGCCACAGCGGGCGGAAGCTGTGCGTCTCGCTCGGCGTGGCGAGGCAGGAGAAAAGTGTGGCGACGAAAACAGGGCGTCCAGCAGCGTCGAGCGCGACATCGTGCGCGTCCACATCGCCCGTGGTCATGGCAAGCTGGGGGACGTAAAGCGCATCGTGCCCGTCGGGCGCCGTGGTGCCGGGCGGCAGGACATTTTCAAAGCGCCAGAGCTGGTAGAGCGACGACATCCAGAGCGTCTGCGAGCCGGAGACGGCGAGGCCCATGCAGCGCTCGAAGGTGCGCTCGAAGACGCTGAGTTTGCCATCCGGGCGGTGGCCGATAAGGAAGAGCTTGCCCGTCTGATAAGTGGTGAACGCAATGGAGAGCCGCTGCTCGCGAATCCACGAGACGAATTGGCGGGAGGCGTTGAGTTCGAGTTTCGGCGTGGACATTCAGGACGGGAATCTACCGGGGAAGCGCGGGAGCTGGCGAGGCGTTTAACGCAAGGTCTGTGCGCCCAAAGCGACGATATTTCATTTGCTGGAAACGGGGTCCGGCGAGAATGGCACGTCAATAAGGGCCGAAATGGAGCAAAAAAATGGGCTGCCGGCGCCCCACTACAAGCACCGGCAGCCCCAACCAAGGAACCCCGACCGCTAGTGTACGCATGATCGCTCATTTCGCAAACGGGAGGGGCGTTTTTCTGAAGATTTTTTTCCGCTACACGCCGATTTGAGGACAAAGTCCCGCAATTTCGCACGCTGCGCAATCAGGCTTCCGCGCTCCACATCGGCGGCGTCCGTGCCAGATGAGCCAGTGGCTGAAAAGCGCCCACTGCTCGCGGGGAATCAGCTTGATGAGGTCTTCCTCGATTTTCTCCGCGGTAGTTTCGCTCGTGAGCCCGAGCCGCGTGCTGAGTCGGGAGACGTGCGTATCGACCACGACGCCTTCGTTGATGCCGAATACGTTCCCGAGGACGACGTTGGCGGTCTTCCGTCCCACACCGGCGAGCGCGGTGAGCGCATCCATCACAGGAGGAACTTCGCCACCGTGCTTTTCCACGAGCCGCGTGCAGCAGGCTTTGATGTTCTTGGCCTTGCTGCGGAAAAAACCGGTCGTCTTCACGAGGTCTTCCAGTTGTTCAATGGGCAACGCCACGTAGTCAGGGGCGGTTTTGCAAACCCGGAACAGCTCCTTTGTGACGATGTTCACCCGCTTATCCGTACACTGCGCGCTGAGAATCGTCGCAACGAGCAACTCCAGCGGAGTTGTGTAATCGAGCTCGCAATGCGCGTCGGGATACGTCGCTGCCAGCGCGGCGCAGATGGCTTGTGCCCGCTTTGCGCGGGCGGCGAACGATTCGCGCGCCACTACTTCTTCGGGCGGCTTGCTTCGAGGGCCTTGGCCTTTGCCAGCGCCTCTTGCGCCCGCGGGTCCTCGGGGAATTTCTCCGCAAGCGTCTTGTAATATTTGATGGCGTTCTCCCGCTTGGCTTCACGCATCGCGTCGCGAGCGATTTCCTGCTTCTCGGCTTCGCTCTGTTCCTTGCAGCCAGACGCTGAGAAAGCGACGGCGGCGGCTGTTAAAATGGCGGCGATTTTGGACATCAAAGATTGGTTCGAAGTAGCAGAGCAGCCCGCTGTTTTCTTTATTCGGCGCTGAGTGCCAAGTTATTTCTTCGCAGTAGCGGCTTTATCTTCCTTGGCAGGCTCGCCTGCGGCGTCTTTGGACCCTTTGGGATCCACAGGCTTGGCATCGGCTGGTTTACCGTCGGCAGGTTTGGCCGCTTCGAGCACCGCAGGCTTCTTTTTGCCTTCGAGGAATTTTTTCCGTTCCGCCGGGAGCATGACAGGTTTCTTCTTGAGCGCTTGTTCCTCAAGCAACTGCGAGCCCCGCCACAGTCCTTCCGCCGCGACGTCGGGAACGCTCTCGTAGCGGGTGTAAATCTTGATGTAATTATCGATCGCGCTGTCGATGTCCCCTTGCATCTCCTGAATGCGGGCGATCACCAAAAGGGTTCGGGCCGGCAGCTCGAATGTCTTATAGTTGATCTTGAAGACTTTCTCCAGCCGGGAAATGAAATCGTCTTCGAGCTTGCCTTGATCGACTGCCGCACGGATGACTCCGTAGTCTGCCTCCAGCACTTTCTTCGAGGTGCCAAACGCTGTCTTGAGCTCCGTAAACTTAGCGCCGGCCTCCTGAATCTTACCCTGTGCCTCCAAGACTTTGCCCTGCCAGAAAAGTGATGTCGCCTGCGGGTCTTGCGACTCTTTCGGATAGTCTGCGGCAAGCTTCGCGGCCACTTCATTGACCTTGTCGTATTTCTTTTCGGCCAGCAGTCCCTCCATGTAACGGTCGAGGTCGTCGGTGGTAAATTTCACGTCGGCCTTGTAGCCGTCATTCATCGCCTTCATCGCCTCGGGCCGGCTCTTCTCCCATAGCACCGCGCCGAGCGCAAAGAGCACATTACTCTTCACCGAGGGCTTGCTCTCATACTTTGCAGCGAGGTCTTTGAAATATGCCCCGACCTTTGCAGCATTGCCGGGGTCGGCTGCGGTGCGCGCTCTCTGGACGACGACGAGCTTCTCCAATCCCTCGCCAACTTTGTTGGTTTCGGACGGCTGGTCGGCGTATTTTTCGAGGATTTTCTCCACGGCCTTCGTGGAATTGTCCACGGCTTCCTGCCAGACGAGCTTTTCGTCGGCATTCATAATGAGGAAGTTTTTCTGCGGGATCTGCGTGGACCATTTCGTAGCGATCTTCACCAGCGCCTGGTCGCCGCGCTTTTGCTTCAGATCCTTCGCAAGTTCATACTCCACAAACTCATTGAGCTTGGTCGCGCCATCGCGGGTGTTCTGGAGCATGTTTGCGCCTTTGCCCTCTAGCCCCGGACGCGCAAAGCTCATTTCTGCGATATTGTTGAATGCGTAATAGACGTTCTCGTGGTCGGGGTAAGCCTTGATGAATCCCTCCATCAATTCCGCGCACTTCGGATAATCTTTGCGCTCATTGAAGACGTTGAACCGCTGGAAGAAAGTACCGGGAGCGGACTCCGCCTCGGGCCATTTCTCAGCCAGCTTTGCCCATGCTTCCACGGCTTTGTCCTTTTGGCCTGTACCGTCGAGACACTTACCGAGGAGATGCTGCGCCACGGGAACGTTCTTCACCGTGTTCTCGCTCTTCGGCGTTCCCGTGCTGTACGTGGTTACGAAGTTTTCGAGCTTCGGAATGGCCAGCTTCGGGTCTTTGCCGGCAAGAATCTGGATGATGCCAAACTCGGAATCTTCCTTGTAGGAATAATTGCCGAATCTATCGATGACGATCTGATACGCAGCGATGGCTTCGTCGGCTTTTACGGGGTCCTGCTTCTCACGCGCCTGCACCTCTTTGATATTGGCGGCTACGTACAGAAGATTGACTAAGACATCGTCTTTTGGGTTTTTGGAGACCGCCGTATCGATGGCCTTCAGAGCCTCTTCGTATTTCCCCTGTTTCGTGAGCGCGGCAGCAAGCAGTGCATTCGCCTCGCCGACAAAACGCCACGGATTGAAATCGGCCATGCCATCATTCACTACGGTGATCGCCTTAACCACATTCTCCGGTTTCCCCGAATCGATGAGAAGCTTTGCGAGCAAAAGCGGAAGGTTGTCGCCATTCGAGTTGCCCTTGAATTTCGACCGGAACTCTTCATATCCGGTGAGGGTCTTCTCGACATTGTTCTGCTCCGCATAACTCAGGGAAAGCATCGCCGTCACCGTCGGCATGGCGTCTTTATCGCTCTTGAGCAACTCTTCCTGCCCCATGAGGTAGCGGATGAGCGTGCGAGACTCGTCGGGCTTCTTCTGAAAGAGGTAGATCTGCGCCAGTGCCAGTTTCGCGGCGAGGTACTGGTCTGGGCCATCCTTGTAACGACCGAACTTCTGCTCCTCATTGTCGATAATGGTGTTGATTCGGGCCACTTGCGCAGCATACGTTGGCCCGGGCTGAACCAACGGAAGCTGACGTTTCCAATAATCGATTTTCGCCTGCTGCGCAGCGAGTACCTCCTCCCGGGCACGGACTGCTCGGAACGCCTCATACGCACCATTCAGTAAAATCTGCTGGGCCGCTTTCCTTTTCTCCTCGTCGCCCTCAGTGACGTTCTGACTCCGAACGCGCTGCATCTGCGCCGCGTAAAAAGTAGCTTCATTGCTCATGGCGACATCGCCACTGCCTTGAAATACTTTCACCAAAACGGGCTGCGCCAACTCGAAAATCTTCAAAGCCTTCGCAACATCCTCCGGCTTGGCTTCCTTGCCATCCTTACCAGCAGCCATGAGTTCGTTTGCCTGATAAAAGTAGGCGCGCCCGGACGAGAGCACAGAATCCCAATAATACGGGTTGTCCTTGGGCCCCATCGATTCTACCGCCTGGAAGCCTCTAACCGAGTCCTCGTATTTCCCAATTTGCGTGAGGAGAGTCGCGCGCAGGAAATGCGCGGTATCGCCATCGCGCGACTTGGGATATGCCCTCAGGAAATTTTCGTACTCCCCGATCGCCTGTTCAAGTATCTTGTTCTGACCCTGTTTCTGCGCTTCGGACTCCGAAGGCATCTTAAGTCCCTTCAGCGTGATCGATTTAGCAATCAGCAACTGCGCAGTCTCCTTCCCGGCTGGCTCGATCTTCGGGTTGGCGATGATCTCTTTCAGATGCCGGATTGGCGAATCGTAGTCGCCCTCGAGGATGTAGCAGACCGCGAGTTTGAATTTCGCGTCGAGCGACTTCGGGGACTGCATCTTGTAGGTCTCGAGAAACTTCTCGAAAGCCTGCATAGCCTCCTTCGTTTTCTTCTGGTCCATGAGCGCGCTCGCAGCGTCGAACGCCTTCGCGTCACCCGATGTGACCGCTGGCGGCGGAGTAGGAAGTTGCGCGTGCAAAGACGGCAGCAACAGAGCGGCGGATCCTGCAAGGATGGCGGTTGCCGTCACGATGGAGAAATGAGAGCGAATGAGAGTTTTCATACGAGTCTGGTGAACTTGAGTTGTACTCTACAGAAGCGCAGAAAACTGCGCCAAGTAAATCCCTGTTAGCATAAATATTTGTGCCGATCGGCTTTGGATCATACGCCGGCGACCTGCCAGCCGATGCTTTCGAGAAAAGCGCGGATCTTCCCGGACTGGTCACCCTGCATTTCGATGGTTCGTTCCCGCACGGTCCCCCCGGTTCCCATCGACTTGCGCAACTGCTTTGCGAGGTCTTCCAGAGCTGCGGCATTCACTTCTGGCGGAAAATCATAGACCACGATCACGGCCTTTCCGCCGCGATGAGCCGTTTCCTTTCGCAACACCACGCGACCCAGCCGCTTCGCTTTCTTCGGCTCCGCCGCCGGTGGCTGCGCCGGCCCAGCTGGGAGCGGACCGAGACGCAGACCGGCAAAGGCATTCCCCAGCCCCGCAAGTCCGGATTGGTCGGGGTTCAGTTCGATTCGCTTGTTCTTTTCAGGACGCATCCATGCCCGATAACGCATCTCTCCGCGCGGCGAAAGCGGCAATTTTCGAGTAATGGATCAGTTTGGACTCTTACTTCATTCTCTTGCTCTTGCTCTTGCTCTGAGCGCCACAATTTGAGCAAGAGCAAGAGCAAGAGCAAGAGAATGAAGTAAGAATCCGCCGCGTTCAGATTGAGCCGCTACCCGATTTTCGCACAGGGAAAATCCGCTCACTACATCACCCAGCCTTTTCGGCGCAGCGTCTCGAAAAACAACCGCTCGAACGGCTCGGCGGCACTCGTCGTGGCGAATCGCCCGCTCCGCTGCTGGCAGAGCGCGGTGAGCTGCGCCTCGTGGGCTGCGCGATATTCGTGATAGAGCGTCATCAGTGCTGCGGCGTTGCTGATGTCGAGCGTCCCATCCGTCTCGCTATCGACCAATCGGAAGTCGCCGGTCACCTCCGGCGCGATTTCAGATGCCCCGAGGATTTGCAGCGCGAAGATTTCCAAGCCCGCGCTGTTCACCAAATTAAACGCACGTCGCAAATCTCCGCCGGTCAGAAAATCCGACAGCGCAATCACAATGCCCCGACCGCGATGCTTGCGCAGAAAACTTTCCATCCCCACATCCACCGGCACATCGCCGCCGCTGGCGATTCCTTCCAGAAATCCGTACAGCTTTCCCGCGCTCATGCGCCCCGAGCATGGTCGCAAAGTCGCCGTGCTGCCGTTGCCCACACAGTAAGCGCTCACCTTTTCCGCACCGCGCAGCGCCACGGTCCCGAAGGCCGCGGCCACTTGCAGCGCGAGCGCGAGTTTCCCGTCGAAATTCATCGATGTGCTTGCATCGACCAGGAGGACGACGTGCATCTCCTCCTCCATGTGAAACTGCTTCAAATACGGGCGATTGATACGCGCGAAGATATTCCAGTCCACAAAACGAACATCGTCGCCCGGTGAATAGTCCCGAAAGTCGCAAAACTCCGTACTCGTGCCGCCCTTCGCAGCAAGATGCTCGCCGCGGGAGCGATTGGTGAAACGCCGACTCGCGTTGATGCGCAGCCGCGCCAGACGATCCAGGTCGCGGTTTGAAAGGAGCGACGTGATCTGCGCTCCAGCCATCGCACTAGACGTAGTATTCCTTCCAGACCGGGCCTTCTTTTACGCCGGGCTGCGGGACTGGATACTTGCCGTCTTTCAGCGCAGCCAACGGCGCAGGGCCACCAAGCTGGAGCTTGTCCACATCCGGTGCAAATGACTCTTTGCTGTTCAGGTAGTCATCGAAAGTGATGATCTGTCCCGTGTGCGCCGACCAGCGGCCCATCGCGGTGACGAGGCTCGCCTTCACGCCGCGCTCGACTTCGTTGTAGGGCTTGTTGTTGCGGACGGCGTCCACGAGGTCTTCCCATTCGAGTTCGTATGGGTTCAACTCCTCTTTCGGTCCCTGCCAGAGCACGTTCTCGCTCTTCTCGTTGTGGCCCTTGAAAATCTTGCTGCGAGCCGGGCTGTGGCCCGCCTTCGAGACGATCGCCATTCCTTTCGAGCCGTGCGCATACGTCGCGAATTCCTGGCGGCAGCCCTCCATATTGCGTCCCTCAAAGAAGAACTTTGAGCCATCAGCAAACGTGTATTCGCAGGAGTAGGAATCGAAATTCTGGTCGATCCAATCCTCGCGGAAGTTGCGTCCACCGTTGGCACGCACTTCGACAGGCCATGCGTTTTTCATCCAGCATGCTTCGTCGATATTGTGGATGTAGAAGTCGCTGAAGCAGCCGCCGCTCGCCCACAGGAAGCTATGGAAACGCTGAATCTGATACTCTAATTCCGAGATGCCTTCCGGCTTCACTTTGCTGCGGAACGAAGCCGCAGGAGGGTGCATTCGATAAGCGCGAAGCATGAGCACGTCGCCGATTTCGCCCTGCTGAATCCGGTCATAAAGCTCACCGCGAACGCGGCAGTGGCGGCACATCAAACCAACGCCGACCTTCAGTCCGGCTTTCGTAGCCTCTTCCCCGAGCGCCAGCATTTTGCGACCCGCAGGGCCGTCGGTGCAGACCGGCTTTTCCATGAAAACGTTCACGCCGCGTTCGATTGCGTATTGGAAGTGAACCCAGCGAAACGCGGGAGGCGTGGCAAAAATCGCGATGTCGCCTTTTTTCAGCGTGTCGATTGCCTGCTTGTAAGCATCGAAGCCGATGAACTTCTTGTCGCCGATGTCCACCTTGTCGCCGTGCTTGGCTTTCAGACCATTGGTCGTCGCCTTCACCTTTTCCTCCGAAATGTCCGCGACAGCCATCAGTTTAATTGGCCCGTTCTTCACGGTCAGAGCGTTATCCGCAGCGCCTGTGCCGCGTCCGCCGCAGCCGACGAGAGCGATTTGCACAGTGTCAGTGCCTGCGGCATGCACATTTGGGAGCACCACACCCGCGAGTGCGGATACGGCGGTTGCCTTGGTTGCGGTCTTCAGGAAATTGCGACGAGTCGTTTCGGAGTGGATATTCATATGAATCGAGAGTGAGACGCTGTGAAGATTGCCCGCACAAATGTCAATCACCACCACGCAATAATGACAACGAATCCATCCGCGCCTGCCGGCTTCGACTCCAAGGCCGACACGCCGCTAATGCTGTAGCTCCAGCGAAATTCGTTCGGTGATTCTCGGGCAAAGCGGCCACTTTTTCTGCAATCGGCACACGAGATAGAAGAGTTCCATGCGCCACCAGATTCCCCACGAAAAACCCACATGCCCCGCAAGCACCGCATTGACTGCGGCGGCGAGCTGAAGTCGCTTTGCGGGTGTGGTGAAAACTTCGATGAACTGAGGCTCGTACCACGCCGTCACAAAGCGCAGATATTTGTCCATGATGCCACCAAGATCCTTCTCATACTCGGAGAACAAGCGCACCTTCTTCGATGAGTCCAAAAGCACCTTATCGAGAGCTATCGCCGCGCGCTCTCCGCTATGAATCGCCAGAAAAACTCCCGTACTAAAAATCGGATCGATAAAGCCCGCCGCATCGCCCGTCAGCATCCAGCGGTCGCCGGTAAAACGCTCGTTGCGAAACGAGTAATCGCTCGCGCTGTGCGCCTTTCCGATGCGCGTCGCACACCGCATCCGCTCCCGCATCAGCGGGCTTTCCGCAATCGCCGCATCGAGCATATCGTCAGGCGACAATTTCCGCGCGCGGAAAGTCGATGCGTCCATCACGAGGCCGACGCTGGTTCGCTGTTCATCGAGCGGGATGAGCCAGAACCAAAATCCTTCTCCGCGAACGAGGCGTGTCAGCGTTCCGTCAATCCCGTCGTCCCGGTGCACACCCTCGAAGTGTCCAAAGCATGAGAATTTTTTCAAATGCGGATACGGCTTCCGAAGGCCGAGTTGATTCCCTAGGACAGAATTTCGCCCGCTGCCATCAATGACGTAGCGAGCGCGCACAGTGCCCTCATTGGTATGAAGCGTCACGCCGTCGCTGTTCAGGTCAGCACGCTCAACGTGGACGCCTTCACGCACTTCCGCACCGACCTCGCGGGCGCGGTTCAGAAGCACTTGATCGAACTCCGAACGCTCCATCTGGAACGCATCGCCATGCTTTAGGCGGAAGCCGTTTTTGAAGTAAAATTTGATCTGCCGCGTCCCGCACGCAGTAGCGATCTCCGCTCCGTTTTTCGGCATCGCCTTCTTTTTCAATTCCTCGCGGACACCCAGCCGATCAAATGCTCCCATCGAATACGGCAGCAGCGACTCGCCGATACGAAAGCGCGGAAACTTCTCCCGCTCCAGCACGACGACCCGGCGACCTTTTTGCGCGAGCAAAATCGCGGGAGTAGCCCCGGCAGGCCCGCCCCCAATAATCGCGACGTCGTATTCGTAGTCAGACATATCGCCCGCAAAAGACCACACTCTGCGCGGAAGCGGAAACGAAATCTGCGCGACCTTGCGAATACGGCACTTCACAGCTACAGCATCGTCCCAACATGCTCCGCCTTGCTTTGATTTCCGCCGTCTGCCTCGCCACCGCGATTCCGTCGCGCGCCGCTGAGTATGAATTTGACGGACCGCCACACGACTACTGGAAGCGCCCGCTGCACGACCCATTCACGAAGTTTATCGGCGAGGTGGAAGCGGGGCGCGTGAAGCTGGATGGAAGCGGTGAGCTGCCGTATCTGCGTTCGCTTTTGACCGCGCTGAATGTGCCCGTATCCTCACAGATGCTCGTCTTTTCAAACACGAGCCTCCAGCTCCGGCTCATCTCACCCCGCAATCCACGCGCGCTGTTTTTCAATGAAGACGTCTATGTCGGATTCATTCCCGGCGGTCGGATCGAGATCGTCTCGATCGACCCGGAGGCAGGCGGCATTTTCTACATCTTCGACATCCCGCGCGACGGCAGCGCGTTCAAAGCGGAGCGGTCTGATCGCTGCATGAACTGCCATGCCAAAGAAGAGACGTTTTATGTGCCGGGACTGTTCATCAAATCAGTCGTACCACTCGCGACGGGCGGGAGCTTGCAGGCATTCCGGCAGAAGCAAAGCGGACACGCCATTCCCTTCGCAGAGCGCTTTGGCGGCTGGTACGTGACGGGCAAACACGGAATCACGGAGCACTGGGGCAATGCGCTCGGCCGCAATTCTCCGGAGGGAGTTTTGCAAAAGCTCCCACTGGAGCCCGGAAAGCTCTTCGACTATGCGCGGTATCCTGTGGCTGGCAGCGACATACTTCCGCAGCTCTTGCACGAGCATCAGGCGGGCTTTGTGAACCGTGTTCTGGAGGCGACCTACAAGACGCGCGACGTCATGAACACGAGCAAGGGCAAGCCGTCCGCCGCGGAAAATACCACGCTCGACGAACTGGCTCGCGCGTTGGTGCGCTACATTCTTTTTGCCGACGAGGCACCGCTTCCCGGCGTGGAGGGCGACTCGGCTTTCAAGGCGGATTTCCAAAAATCGGGAATCCCGGCTCTGCGGGAGTTCGACTTAAAAACCCGCCTCTTCAAGAACCGGTGCAGCTACATGATCGACAGCGCAGTCTTCGCCGGGATGCCACGCGAAATGAAGCTGCGCGTGTATCGCCAGCTCGCTCTTGCGCTCGGTGAAGCGCAGCCGGACAAAGCGTTCGCGTATTTGCCGGTGGCGGAAAAGCGCGTGATCCGCACGGTCCTACGGGGAACTCTGAAGGATGCGCCTGCGGGATGGTTTTGACCTTTGGGCATCCGTAGCGATACATGCGCGGGATGCAGCAATCTCATCTCGACGACCTTTTCGCTTTCATCCGTTTCCCCAGTGTCTCCACGGAGCCCCGCCACAAAGGCGATGTCGCCGCGTGCGCTGCATGGCTGGCGGCAAAGCTGGCCGCAATCGGCCTCACTTCTCAGGTCCACGAAACGCCGGGACACCCAATTGTCACCGCGAAAAACGAGCACAGACCCGGACGCAAAACGGTGATGATTTACGGCCACTACGATGTGCAGCCTGTTGACCCCGTGAACGAGTGGACAAGCCCGCCGTTTGAGCCCGTCATTCGCGATGGAGTCATTTACGCGCGCGGCTCGACGGACAACAAAGGGCAGATTCTCGGCCACGTTCTCGGCGTCGGCGAGACGATGCGTGAAAACGGAGACGTTCCGGTGAATCTCACGTTTCTCATTGAGGGCGAAGAGGAAGTCGGCAGTAAGAATCTCGAATCGTTTCTCACCACACATCGCGAGATGCTCAAGTGCGACATCATCGCCATCAGCGACACCGGCATGGTCGCACGCAACACGCCCACGTTCACGTATGGACTGCGCGGAATTGCCGCGATGGAACTCCGCGTCAGCGGACCTTCGACGGACCTCCACAGCGGCATTTACGGTGGCGCGGTGATGAATCCCGCCACCGCCATCGCACGCATCGTGGCGTCACTCCACGGCACCGACGGACGCGTCGCAGTGCCCGGCTTTTACGATGACGTCGCGCCGCTTCAGCCGTGGGAACGCGAGGCGTGGCAGCGCCTGCCATTTGGCGATGCTGAGATTCAGGCCGTCACGGGAGTGCCCGAGCTTTTTGGCGAAGCAGGCTATAGCAACGTCGAGCGCACATGGGCCCGGCCCACTGCGGAAGTGAACGGCATCTGGGGTGGGTTTCAAGGCACCGGAAGCAAAACCGTCATTCCTCGCGAAGCCTTTGCCAAACTGACTTTCCGCCTCGTGCCGAGCCAAAAACCCGCGGACGTCATGGCGAAAGTGAGCGCCCATCTGGAGCAGCACACGCCGGCCGGAGTCCGGCTAGAAATCACCGTCGGGCACAGCGGCGAACCATACGCTACCGACCCACATTCCGCATTTGGAAAAGCCGCGCAACGTGCGCTTGCCATCGCGTTTCCCGGCAAGGAACTCGCGCTCATTCGCGAAGGCGGCAGCATTCCGATCGTGACCACTTTTAAGCGCATCCTCGGAGTGGAAACCTTACTCCTCGGGCTCGCGCTGCCCGACTGTCGTGCGCACGCACCCGACGAAAATTTCCCCGTGGAGAACTTTGAAGCCGGCATCCGGCTCAACCGGGCACTGCTCGCTGAACTGGCGATGTGATTACACGGTTCGCACGCTGGTTCGGCGGCAGCCTCGTGTCGCTCTGCTTTCCCGCACACTGCGGAGTCTGCCGCGATTCCACGGAAGCCGGCGTCCATCTCTGCGAAGCCTGCGCGGAGGAAGTGGAGCGAATTCAGCCGCCGTATTGCGCAAAGTGCTCGTCGCCGTTCCAAGGCGCGATCACGCAGGAATTCGTCTGCTCGAATTGCAAAGAGCGCGAACTCCACTTTGAGTGCGCGATTTCGTGCTACGTGAGCAGCGGACCGGTCCGCGACTTCGTGCACGGATTCAAATACCTCGGTCACACACACCTCGCTAAAACTCTAGCTGCCTGGCTCGCGGAAGCGCTCGACGATCCACGCATGATGGCAAAGCCATTCGACGCGCTTGTGCCCGTTCCGCTCCATCACGTCCGCCAGCGGGAACGGGAGTTTAACCAAGCCGAAGTCCTCGCCCGCCTTATCGCCGAGAAGGCCGGACGTCCCGTCTGGAACGCGCTCAAACGAACCCGCAAGACTCCCACGCAAACACGACTGGACCGGAGCGAGCGCATGGAAAACCTTCGGGGTGCCTTCAAAGTCCGGAGCCCTGCACAGGTGAAGGGAAAGGACCTCGTTATCGTGGACGACGTCTTTACCACCGGCAGCACCGTGGAGGAATGCAGCCGCGTCCTTTTGAAAGCCGGAGCCGCCTCCGTCCGCGTAATCACGGTGGCGCGCGCGTGACAGTCTGTTGAAATACCCGTGGGACGCCGTTCTTACCTCATGCTCTTGCTCTTGCTCTTGCTC
>JAYSTZ010000838.1:0-2462 GCA_043719365.1 Verrucomicrobiaceae bacterium
GCTGGTGAAGCTGTTTCACCCGGACCGGTTTGCGAGCGACCCGATTCAGTAGGCCACTTACGAAAAGCTGACGGCGGCAATCAATCAGGCGAAGGACAATGGGGATTTGGCCACGCTGCGGAAGATCGCGGAAGACCCGCAAGGGTTCATCTTGCGGCAGGGCTGGGCGTCGCTGGATTTTACCGACATGGAGCAGATCGCGCAGTTGCGCCGCCTTTGGGAGAGCATTGAGCTGGAGATCGTCCGCGTGCTGGAGGCGCTGAATGCGCTGCGGGAGAGCCCGGACTACGTGTTGCACCGCCTGACGACGCGGAGCCCGGCGTTTTTCAATGAGACGGTGGGGCGGCAGCTTGCGAGGCTGGAGGTGGAAATCGCGGGGTTGGTTAGGCAGGCGGGGAATCTGGAAAGGGAGATCACCGAACTCACTGGAGAGAGCGTGATGAAAAATGATTAGCTGACTTCCGGAAGGGGCCTGACACGGGCGCTTGCGAAGTAGTCCACGACTTCAGTCGCCCACACCGCCCAATGGAGAACGCGCGAACGCATCGCAGAATGCCGCCGCGCAGAGCTTGGACGGCTTCACGTCCGGCAGCACCGTGCCGACTAAAGTCGCTGACTACGTTGCGCCCATCGACTGTGGAAAGTCGCTTTCTTGGGCGTGTTTGATCTATTGAAGGTTCAGACACAAAACACTCAAAATGAATACCCTGCGACGCGAAACAGGGGTGCCCTAGGGGTGGCGGGCCGCAGCCCGGATGGTGGCAAAGGGGACCTCTGAGGCAGGCGATCGGGGCCCTGTGAGGTGTCGGGTCGATGCCCGGAGCCCCGCCGCGGATGCCCCATGGGTGGCGGGCCGGAGCATTGGGGTGCCCCGCCGGAGCCTGCGGGGTCCGGTGAGGGTGCTCCGGGCGGCGGACGAGGGGCTCGAACCTGCCGATCACCTCCCCAAAGGGTGCGAGCCTCGCTGCCTGGAGCTGCGGGACCGAAGTCGAACGACGCCAGCGCGGAGATTTCAGCCTAGAAAAAGCAGTTGAGTCCACGGAAGTCACCGAAGTTCACGGAAGCCAATACATTCCGAGAATCCGAGCCTTCACCCATTGGGTGAGCGGTCACCTTTTCACAAGTGCTTCGTTCCGGGTCATTTCGTGACTTCCGTGGATGATGCCGCTGCCTTTCTGTGCCGTTTTCACGGAGCCGCTGCTGCTGCACCGGGCAGCTTTATTACCGCGTCAAAAGCCGGCTTTGGCTTGCCGTCGCCATCAAAAAGGAGCGGGCGACCGCGGCTGCGCCAGGAGTTTGCATCGTTGACACCCCAGAATGTGACGAGTTTTACGGCATCGCTGTGCTTGAGAAATGCCCGAAAAATCCCCGCGTAGGCTTCGGCTTGTTTTTTGTCGGCTTCGGCGACGAGGCCGCCTTCGGTGGCGGCCGCGTTGGCTCCGATATCGGCTCCAGTGCCGCGTTGACCGCCTGTGGCGCCGTTCACATCCAGCTCCGTGATGTGAATGGGCAGGCCGAGTGTTTTGATTTCAGCCAGGCATCGATCCATCGCCTCGAACGTCACCGAAACATTGAGATGCGCTTGCGAGCCGATGGCAGTCACGGGCACTTTTTTCTCCTGAAGATGTTTGATCAGCGTGATGAGCTTGTTGCGTTTCTCCGGGTTTTCCAGCCCGTAATCGTTGTAGCGCAGAATGGCATCGGGATCCGCCTCGTGCGCGAATTCAAATGCCTTCTCGATGAAATCCGGTCCGATGATTTCGGACCACGGAGACTTCCGCAGGACATCCGGCCCGCCATCGGAGATGGCCTCGTTCACGACGTCCCATACTTTCACTTTTCCTTTGTAGCGGCCCACGACTGCGTGGATGTGCTCGCGCATCCTTTCGAGCAATTCCTCACGGGAGGCGCGGGGTCCATCGAGATTGAACGGACGAAAACCGCCGAAGCCTCTCGCGCCGGGGCCCGCCGCTGGTGGAGCCGACGGCGTGGCTTCGGGTTTGGCTTCCGAACTGGGTTTTTGAAGGCACGCATTTGCGTCCTGGAGCCAGCGCGGAAGCCAAACCCGAAGCCACGCCGCCCGCAGCACCAGCGGCCGGCCCAGGCGCGAGAGGCTTGGGCGGTTTTCGTCCGTTCAATCTCGATGGCCCCCGCGCCTCCCGCGAGGAATTGCTCGAAAGAATGCGGGAGCACATTCACGCTGTCGTGGGCCGGTACAAAGGAAAAGTGAAAGTATGGGACGTCGTGAACGAGGCCATCTCCGACGGCGGGCCGGATGTCCTGCGGAAGTCTCCGTGGTCCGAAATCATCGGTCCAGATTTCATCGAGAAGGCATTCGAATTCGCGCACGAGGCGGATCCCGATGCCATTCTGCGCTAGGGCACCCCTGTTTCGCGTCGCAGGGTATTCATTTTGAGTGTTTTGTGTCTGAACCTTCAATAGATCAAACACGCCCAAGAAAG
>JAYSTZ010000839.1:0-2459 GCA_043719365.1 Verrucomicrobiaceae bacterium
ACGCCGTGCCTTGCGGCGCGATCACATTCTGAACCCCGTGCTCAAACGCGGTGATCAAATCGATCTGCCCTTCGCACACAATCGCCTGCTTTTTGTCGATCAGCGCCCGCTTCGCCTTGTGCAGACCAAACAACACCGCGCCCTTCGTAAAAAGCGGCGTCTCGGGCGAGTTCACATATTTCGCCGGGCTCTGCTCGGCGAAAAGCACGCGCCCGCTGAACGCGATGACCTCGCCCGTATCGTTGCAAATCGGAAACATCACGCGCCCACGGAACCGGTCGAAAATGCGTCCCCCTTCCTCGCCGCCCGAGAACAGTCCGCTCTTCGCCAGCTCTTCGCCCGAATAGCCGACCGCCTCCGCGTGGCGGAGCAACCCGTCCCACGAATCCGGCGCGAACCCGATCTTCCACGATTTCGCCACCTCCGCGTTCAGCCCGCGCTTTTTCAAGTATTCGCGCGCTCCCTCCGCCGACTTCCCGCGCATGAGTTGGGTGTGGAAAAAATCCGCCGCTTCCGCATGGAGCCCGAGCAATCGTCGCCGCATGTCGATGCGGGCGTAATCTTCCGAACTCATCTGCGTCTCCGGGATCTGGATGCCGACTCGTTCCGCAAGCTTCCGAACCGCAACGGGAAATTCGATGTGCTCGTACTCCATCACAAACCGGAACACTGTCCCGCCCGCGCCGCACCCAAAGCACTTGAAAATCTGCCGCTGCGGATTCACCGAAAACGAAGGCGTGCGCTCCCGATGGAACGGGCAGAGCGCCTTGAACATCACGCCCATGCGCTTGAGCGGAAAGTACGAGCCGATCACTTCGACGATGTCGTTCGCCGCCGCAATTTGTTCGATAATTTCGTTTGGTATTCCCGCCACAACACCGAGTGTCCATACCGCCCCCGCGCCTGTCACGACACTTCCGACCATTTCGACGTCCGTTGTGCAACCAACGAGCAAACCCACAGTCACCCGCCTAGGAACTCGCTGCCGCGCTTCCCGCGGCCATCGAACGGCTTTGCGCTCGACATCAAAAACCCGGCGCTATTCTCTCGGCATCCGCAAGCCGCCATGATCACTATGCCCACCTTCTCGGAATATTTCGGACGACAGTCTTCCACAGTGGTTTTCGTCGCGGTCACCCTCATTTTGTGTGTCGCCCTCCCCCTCCTCATCTTTTGCGTCTCCTGCATCCTCGATCGGCCTCGGATCCGCAAAGTGATTGCCGCGAGCGGCGGCACCGTCCTTGCGATAACTTGGGCTCCCTTTGGCCGCGGATGGCTTTTGGCCCGCGCCCTGCGAATCTACCGCGTCACGTTTCGCGACAGGGCCGGCGAGACCGTCACCGGGATTTGCAAAACCAGCATGACAAGCGGCGTGAGCTGGATTCCCAATGAGGGCTCCCCGTACGACACTACGAGCCCCGTGCCGCCGGGGTCCGGAGTCGAGGTCTGCCCCACGTGCGACGCGTTCATCCTCGAAAACGGCACCACCTGCACCGCGTGCGGCTGGAGTCTCGAAGCCGACCCGGAGAGAAAAGGAAACGCCGGAACCGCCGGGTCACGCGTCAAGACGGCGCTCTATGGTTTGGTCCTTCTCGCACTCGGCGGATACGGGCTCTACTACTTTATAAACTGCGGCGTCCACGGAGAGACCGTCAAATTCATCCGGTCCGCCGTCTCCCGCTCCGCACAGCCCGCGCAGTTTTGGGTCCAAGTGAGCTTCGGAGCGCTGGCCAGTTTCATCGCCCTCGCCATAGGCGGCACCATATTCATGGGCGGACTGCTGGGCCGCGGTAAAGTCTCCGGACTCCCCGGTGCCCGCACTAAGAAGGGATTCCGGGACAAGTAACACGCCCCACGCCCGGCGTGATCCCCTCCGCATCCGCAAGCCACCACAACCCGGACATGACCACCGACACACCACCGCCACGCCGCAACTGGCTCCTCGTCCTCATCCTCGCCGCGCTGGGCTGGAGCGGGTGGCGGGCTTACGCATTTCGCTCCGCGCACGCGCAGGCTAATGCGCTGGGGTGGAGGGTGGAATACATCGACCCGGTCGTAATGATTCAAAACAACTGGAAGGCGGCGTTCGAGAAAGAGACTTGGCTGGATGGCGTGACACTCGTGAGTATCCCGACGAGCGGAGCGTTTGAGCAGCATTTCGCCATCGTCCACCGGCTAAATACCAAGGAGTTGCAGATTGAGAGCGCGGCCACGTTGCGCATAAACCCCTTTTGGCACTGCAAGCGGTCGGGCTCTACAACTGCACCGGGCTCACAAATGTGGACGCTCTCAAGAACGTCTCCGCTCTGCAAGAAGTCAATCTCACCGACTGCACGGGGCTCACGAAGGACACGGTCGCCGCGTTGGAGACGGCCTTGCCGAAGGCGAACATCTTTTCCTACGAGCAATAACCACAACTGCGGTCAGCTAAGCCAGCTCTGTGCGAGGGGACGCGTAAA
>JAYSTZ010000840.1:0-2458 GCA_043719365.1 Verrucomicrobiaceae bacterium
AATCTCCTCACGCGAAGCGCACTTCTTCCCGGTGGCACGCTGTTTTGCTCTGCGCTTGCGCGGTTGGGGATTCACGCGGAGGGCCGCGTGAGCTACGACAGGTGATCGCGTCTTTTGGTATCCACTTTTAATCACACCCCTGCGGGACCGACCCGATTTTTATGCCTTCCATCTTTATGCAAAAACGCGCGCCTCCTTTTGGCATAAAGATGGAGGGCATAAAAAAGTGGGGCATGCCGACGGCCAATCCTGCACGGTCATTTTCCACCCGGTTTCGCTGCGGCCAAGCGGCTTTGGTTGATGTTCTCCGCAGTGGATTTCTTGCGGCGAGCGGGTAGGTTGTGCGCATGAGCCTCGACACCGCACTACTTCGCCGGATCCCCAAAGTATTACTTCACGAGCATTTGGATGGCGGGTTGCGTCCCGCCACGGTCATCGATTTGGCGAGAGAATGCGGCTACACCGCGCTGCCAACGAGCGACGCTGCGGACTTGGGGGCATGGTTTCATCGCGGGGCGAACAAAGGTTCCCTGCCGGAATATCTGGAGGGTTTCGTGCACACGTGTGCCGTGATGCAGACGCGTGCGGCGATTGAGCGCGTGGCATTTGAATTTATCGAGGACATGTGTGAAGACGGCGTCGTATATGCGGAGAGCCGCTTTGCGCCGTGTTTTCACCTTGCGCGCGGCTTGACGCCCGAAGCAGTCGTGCAGGCGGCGATTGACGGATTCCGCCGGGGCGAGGCGAAGTATGGGGTCCGGTGGGGGCTGATTATTTGCGCGATGCGGCATCGGACGGATTCACTGGAATGGGCGGAGCTTGCCATCGATTTTCGCGACCGTGGGGTGGTCGGTTTTGATCTCGCGGGCGAGGAGGCAGGCTTCCCGCCGAAGAAGCATGCGGATGCGTTTCAGGCGATTCAGCGGGCGAACTTTTACTCGACGCTCCATGCAGGCGAGGCGTTCGGCGTGGCGAGCATCTGGCAGGCGCTGCAAGTGTGTGGAGCCCATCGACTCGGCCATGCGACGCGGCTCGCGGACGACATGCACATCGTCGATGGAAAGATTGCGCACCTCGGCTCACTGGCGCAATTCGTCCTTGATCGTCGCATCCCGCTGGAAATGTGTCTCTCCTCGAACGTCCACACGGGCTCAGTGAGCTCAATGGCGGCCCACCCGTTCAAACTTTATTACGATCGTGGCTTCCGCGTGACCATCAACACGGACGACCGATTGATGAGCGATACGACAATGACGAAAGAATTTGCGATCGCGGTGGAGCAGTTCGGCCTTGGGCTTTACGATCTGGAGAAACTGACGATCAACGCCATGAAAAGCGCGTTCATCCATTTCGACGAGCGACTGCGGCTGATTTACGAGGTGATCAAGCCCGGCTTTGACTCCGTGAAGTCCGTCTGAGCGTTACGCAGGCACCCGTTTCGCATACCGTGCCGGATTGCCCGCGACGATGGTTCCGGGAGGGACGTCTTTGGTCACCACCGCGCCCGCGGCGACGATGGAATCATCCCCAATCGTCACGCCTTTAAGAACGATGGCGTTCATCCCGATCCACACATTGTTGCCGATCTTCACCGGCCGCGAGCGGACGGCTTCCAGCGGGCGTTGCGGCTTGTTTTCGTAGTAAGGCGCAAGCGCTTCGGCATCGATCCGGCGCTGGGCGGCCGAGACGGGGTGAAAGTCGCTATCCGCGATGCCGACTCCCCACGAAATGAGGCAGTGCGAGCCGATTTCCACGCTCGTTTCGCAGGTGATGAGCGCGCCGACGAGAAGGGTGAAGTCGCCGATTTTCACATGTGCATCGCCGCTCACCGCGAACTGGCAGGCGGCGTAAACGCTCACATGATTGCCGATTTCCACAGCGGGCTGGCGTTTTCCTTTGAAATGCAGAAAGCACTGGGCGCTCTCGCAGTAGAAGCCTTCGCCCCACGTGATATTCTCTGGGATGCGACGTGGCGACCAGTCATGTTCTACAGTGCGATCGGGACGGATATTGGACATGCGCGATAGATGCGGAAAGCGGGCTTCCGCAACAATCCAATTGTTGCAATTCGGGCGCGATTCCGGACAAAAGAACCAAATTCCCTGAAAATCCTGCTTGCGCTCCGGAAACGGGCCGCTAGTTTCCGCCCCTCTTTTCCAAAAATATCATATGTCGCAGCACCGCAGTCTCAAAGGATCCAGCACCATCGCAGCAAAACGCAACGTTCTAAAGCGTTTCGAGCGCGTGGAAGTTCTCAAGCGCCGTAACCAATGGCAGGAAGGAGACCGCGTGATCGGTCTTCGTAAGACAAAGCCGGACGCGTAGTCCGCAAAAGTTTCATTGTTTGTGTTTTTCGGAGCCGCTGGATGGCAATGTCCAGCGGCTCCGTTTCTTTTTTCTCCGGCCTCGCAAAACAAAAGAACGCTTGCGAAGCGCTCACCGGAAGCGTTCATTCGTA
>JAYSTZ010000085.1:0-4630 GCA_043719365.1 Verrucomicrobiaceae bacterium
GCTTGGCTTTAATACGATGACGCTCGCGATCCCCGACAGAGTGCCGAATGAGACGTTTCCTTACGCGGGCAATCCGGATGTGACGTTCGACACCGATGGACGGACAACGACGGATTCCGGTGTGCCGGCGGGCGGGGACAATTTTTTCGACACAGCGCAACAGGCTGACGGAAAGCTCGTATCCGTAGGGCAGGCGGGATCGAGCGGCGGCTTTTTCATCGTGCGGCATAATGCGGACGGTTCGCTGGATGCGACGTTTGGCTCGGCGGGAAAAACGATTACGAGTCTCGGCAGCGAGTATGAGGAACTCGCGCTCGGCCTGCGCATCCAGCCGGATGGAAAACTCCTCGTCATCGGCGCAAACGTGGCGGACGGAAAGCGCGAGGAGATCGTAATGGCGCGCTACACAGCGGCGGGCGCGCTGGATGCCTCGTTTGGCATCGTGAGGACTCCAATTCAGAACAATGTCGCGCTCACATTCGCCCAGGGAAATGGGGATGTCGAAGTCGGGCCGGACGGGAAATTTTTGGTATCGGCTTTCTCGAGAAATGGCACGGACATTGACCTCGGGCTCATGCGGTTCCTACCGACGGGCAAGCTGGACACGACGTTTGGAGTGGGCGGGACGCTGACTTACGATCTTGGGTTCAGCGATGATTATCCGAAGGGCATCACCGTGCAGCCGGATGGGAAAATCATCGCGGCCTTTGCTAACGGCCTCTCTCGCGCAGTTCGATTCAATGCGGATGGCTCCGTGGACTCCGCATTCGGCGACGACGGGGTGGTGAGCGCGAATCCCGCGGCGACACTTCTCTCACCGGGACTCGTATATACGGACACCGCTTCTATTCAGGAAGTCGTGACGCTGCCGGGTGGTGACATCCTTTTGCTCGGTCAGGCTTTCGGCTCTGCGAAGCCTGCCGGGTCTCCGCTCAATTTCACCGAGAGTCTGCGCGGCGGATTGCTCATGTTACGATACCACGCGGACGGCACGCCGGATGTTTCCTTCGGGACGAACGGAGTGAAAGAAATCACCGGCGCGTTCATCGGAGAAATACGCGATGCGACGCTCGACGAAGCCGGGGAAATCATCGTCGTGAGCGGGAATGGTATTGCACGCGTGCTGCCGGACGGACGTGCGGACTCGGGCTTTGGGCCAAATGGCAGGGGCTCAAACGGCTCCGGCGCGGATTTACTCGTCCAGGCAAACGGACGCGTTCTCGTGGCGGGTGGCAATGCCTTTGGCGGTGATGCGCAGCTTTCGCGCTTCATCGGTGGGCCGATTCCGGGCGCGTTCCGGCTGAACTGGCTCACAGCAAAAGTGAGCGAGAGCGGCGGAAATCTGATTATCCCCGTGGAGCGAATCGCGGGACTCGATGGCGCGGTGACCGTGACTTTTACAGCGGTGAGCGGGACGGCGGTTGCGGGCAGCGACTTCACAGCGACGACGCAGGTTCTCTCGTGGGGAGACCGCGAGGAAGGCGTGAAGACGGTGAGCATTCCGATCACAAACGATCTGCTCGCCGACGCGAATGAGACGTTCACATTTACTCTCAGCAACGCGACCGGCGGCGCGCTGTTGAGCCCTACTCGCAGCGCGGGGACTGCGACCATCATCGACGACGATCAGCCCGGCGTTTTGGCGTTTTCCGCGCCTGCTTTTTCTGCTCTGGAGAATGCAGGGACGGCGACTTTCACGGTTCGCCGGACGGACGGTAACCTCGGCGCAATCAGTGCCAACTATAGCGTAACGGGCGGGACCGCGGTGGCGGGGCAGGACTTTGTAGCGTTCAATGGCTCGGTGGATTTCACCAACGGCGAGACTGAGAAGACGATTACCGTCTCGCTCATCGACGACTCGACACTCGACGAGGACAAGACGATTATTGTGACGCTGGCGACTCCGGGCGGCGGTGCGACGCTCGGCAACGTTCCCGCCGCACGCCTGACGATCGTGAACGACGAAACGCCGCGCGGCGGCGCGTTTGGATTTGGCGCGACGCAACTGGAGACGCGTGAAGATGGCGGCGGATATCTCGTAACTGTTCTGCGCACGGGCGGCAGCAACGGCTCGGCGAGTGTCAGTTTATCGGCATCCGCGGGCACTGCGCGCGCCGGACTGGATTTCATTCCATTTAGCACCACGCTGCTTTTTGCGGATGGACAGACTTCGGCATCGGCGTTCGTCCCCGTCTTCGATGATATCGAAGTGAACGGAGAGCGCACTGTGCTGCTCTCGCTCGATACGCCGACGGGCGAACTCGTGCTCACCACACTGACGGCGCCAACCATCGGTACAGATGGCAGCGCGGCGCTCAGCATTCTGGACAACGACGCTTTTCCTGTGCGGCTGTCTCCGGGTTCGTTCCAGTTTCTCGGCACGACCGCAGCGGCGAGCGAAAAGAGCGCTGGCATCCCGCTCATCGTCATTCGCACAGACGGCGCGACGGGCGCTGGATCCGTGCTCGTCTCGTTCACCGCGGGCTCGGCACATGCGACGCGTGATTTCAACGCGACGCCGATCCTTGTGGAGTTTGCGGATGGCGAGATCAGCAAGACCATTCTCGTTCCACTGCGGAACGATTTCCTCGGCGAGGCCGACGAACAATTCACCGCCACCCTTGGCAGCCCCTCCGGTGGCACAGCGCTCGGCTTGCAGATTTCCGCGACGCTCACGATCATCGACGACGAAGGATGCACGCTTGCCGACTTCAACAACGACGGCAAACTCGACCTGGTCGTCACGAAAGGCTCAAAGTTTTCCCTCCATCTCGGCGACGGCAACGGCGGGTTCGGCGCGGGCACTTTGCTGCCTACGGTGAAAGGCGGAAAAGAGTTTCTCACCGCCGACTTCACCGGCGACGGAAATGCAGATGTCGTGATCATGAGCGCCTCGAAGAAATCCGTCTTCCTGCTCGCAGGAAAAGGCGACGGAACATTCGAGACACCAAAGGCATTTCTCAGCGGCAAAGCTACGAAGACGCTCGTCTCCGGGGACTTCAACGGCGACGGGCGACTCGACCTTGCGGCACTGCAAGCCAAAGGCGTCAACGTCCTGCTCAATACCGGAAACGGCTTCGGCACACCTGCGACTCTCTCCGCAGGAAAGGCGATTGGCGCACTCGTCGCGGGCGACTTCACCGGCGATGGCCGCACCGATCTCGCAGTCACAAACGGCGGACTAAAACCGGCGATCACGGTCCTCCCGAGCAAAGGCACAGAAGGCTTCGCCGCACCGCTGATTTCACGGCTCGGAAAGTCCACACCGGGCCTCAAGGCGACGAGCGTGCTCGCGGGCGATTTCGACGGTGACGGCAAACTGGACCTGACGGGCATCATCTCAAAGAACCGCTTCGCGCTCTTCACTGGAATCGGCGCGGGCCGCTTCGGCACCAACGACATCGTCGCCGCACCAAAGGGCGCGAAATTCATCGTGACTGCGGACTTTGAAGACGACCTCGACTTGGATCTCGCCGCCACCGCCGCGAAGAAAACCGTGTCTGAAGTCACGAATTCCGGCAGCGGCCGCTTCACGCACGGCACGCTCATCCCCACGAATTTCACTCCGACGAAGCTCTACGCCTGCGACCTGAACGGCGACGAGGACGCGGACCTCATATTCGCGAACAACAAGGACCAGTTCAAAGTCCTCCTCGGCAGCACTGGCGCGACGTTCGTCGCCCCCTCGATCACCTCACGCATCGCCGCGGTCATCGCACGTGAAAGCGAAATTTAGTTCCGACGTATCGCCCTTTTCCAGCTAGCTTTACTCTTCCTGCGCATCGTCTTCCTTTGATTCGCAGACGGTGCGGTCGAGTTCATCGACGGCGGCAGCGAGGAGCGCGATGGCGATTCGCTTCGAAGGTCCGCGGAATACGGACTCCTGCGCGATGATGTCTGTGAGCAACGTGAGGACATCTTCCATCACGAGCGGCTGCCGGCTTTTCAAAAAATGGGACGCGGCAAACTGCTCGGGCGCGTTCTTTTCCCACACGGCGAATCCTTCTGTAAGTCGCTCGACGTCGATCTCATACCGGTCGAGTTCTTCCGGAACCATGATTGCGTAGATGCGGGGAAGGACGGCGAACATCGCATCCCACTCGTCTTCGGTGAGCCGCTCGCCGCAAGCGGTCCACAGGCCGTCGAGCAAGTCACCCGCTTCGTTGTCGAGCCACTCAATGATTTTTTCCGGAGCGTCGGCGGATTCGACAAGCGCGGAAAAGCGGTCGAGCCCGGCTTCGAGTTCCTGTTCGGTGAGCGGTGCGAGTGATGGTTCGTTTTCGTCTGACATGGCCGCACTTTGCGGATCGGCATTGGCGTTGAAAAGCGGAAAGGCGGGGCGTATCGTCCTGCGCATGAACTATGTCGTCGAAATCGAGGTGCAGTGTCCGTTTTGCGGGGAGGTGTTTCCGACCCGGCTGGATGCAATGGAAGGAACCAACTCGATGATCGAGGACTGCGCCGTGTGCTGCCACCCGATCCAACTCGTCCTCGAATGCGACGGCGGCGAGGTTGTCGGCGTGGATATCGGGAGATCCTAGTTTCCGTTCCGGCATCGTCCTTGCTGAAAAGAATCTGCAAATATTTCGGGTCGATTCGTTGACATCCCGTCATCTGGTTTCGATATTCG
>JAYSTZ010000841.1:0-5620 GCA_043719365.1 Verrucomicrobiaceae bacterium
GCCTATTCGCCGAAGGAATTCGAGAAAGACATCCTCGCAGGCACCAAGGTCATCGAGCCCGGACAAAAAGAGACGATCAAACTCAACGCGCCGACGACCGAAGGCGAATACGAATACGTCTGCACCATGCCCGGCCACTTCGTCGTGATGTGGGGCAAGCTCATCGTCACGAAAGACGTGGACGCCGCCCTCGCCGCCAGCGGAACCGGTGCCCCCGCCGGAGCGCCGCACGCGCACGACAAGAAGTAGTCGTTTCAACAAGACTCAAACATGCGCCCGGGGCGAAAGCTCCGGGCGCATTGTTTTTTAGTCATCTTAATGGGCGACCTTGAAGAATTCGACTATTTCGGATTAAGCATCGCCTGATGTTTGTCCGGCGCTTTTTTTTCTTTCTTCTCTCGCTCGTCGTGTTGCTCGCGGGTGGCTGTTCCATGGACGCGCGTATCGAGCGGCAGCGGCGTAAATCTGCGAAGCGTCCTCCCGCCAAAGTCTGGCTCGTCAGCAACGGCTGGCACACGTCCATCGCGGTTCGAACTGCGGATGCGACGCCGGAATTGCGGGCGTTTGCGCCGCACTCGCGGTATCTCATCATCGGCTGGGGCGGTGCTGATTTTTATATGTGGAGAAAGATGCATCAGCCTTTGAGAATGCTCAGAGCGATCTTCCTGCCCACGAGTAGCGCGCTTCATGTGATCCCGGCGAAGACTTCGCTTGTGGAGAATTCGCCGAACAGCGAAATCATCGAGTTTGACGTCACGGAGCAAGGCCTGGAGCGGCTACGCAAGCGCCTCACAGCGGCATTCAAGCGCGACCCGGACGGGAAACCGGCGATCGCCGGACCGGGCCGATTGCCGACCAGCAGGTTCTTCGACGGAACGGAGACTTACTACTTTCCAAAGACCTGCAATTGGTGGGCGGCATCACAACTTCGGGTCACAGGCGTCCCCATTTTGGTGAGCGCAGCCATCGTTGCGGACAATCTTTGCTGGCAGGGGCGAAAGCACGGGAGACTGCTTTCAGCGCGCACAAAAAAGCAGGACTTGTTGTAGGGCTCACTTTTTCAAGAACAGAAGCCGGAGACTGTTCATCACCACGATGACCGTGCTGCCCTCGTGCATCATCACGCCCACGGCCAGAGGCACTGCGAATCCGATGATCGTGGCCAGCGACATGAAGGCGATTACGCCAAGCGAAATGGTCATGTTCTGCCGGATGATTCGTCGCGCGCGGGCACTCAGCTTTCGCGCAGTGAGGAAGCTCTCCAGCTTGTCGTTCATCAGCACGACCTCCGCCTGCTCGATTGCGGCGTCCGAGCCGCGCGCGCCCATCGCCACGCCGACATCGGCAGCGGCGAGGACGGGCGCATCGTTCACTCCATCGCCGATCATCGCCACAACGCCGCCGTCCGCTTTCAGTTTCTGAATCGCAGCAACTTTTCCCTCGGGTTTGAGCTGGCTGAGCACTTCGCCGATTCCAGTTTCCCGACCCATTTCGGCGGCGGTTCCGCTCTTGTCGCCGGTGAGCATGATTGTCTTTATTCCCGCAGCGTGGAGCTGCGCAATGAGCTCGCGACTCTCGGGCCGGAGCCGGTCGCGGAGGAGCACCCGGCCCAGCAGTGTCGGCGAGGCCACCCATACTTCGCTCGCATCGCGCGGGCTCGGCAAAAGCGGATTCCCGGGGCGCATCGTGAGGGCCAGATCACGGTTGCCCATGACGATCTTTGCGTCCCGCCAAACCGCCCGCACTCCCTGCCCGGATATCGTCTCGGAATCGTGCGGCGACTCCACGGGCACGGCGCGCCGGGTCGCCTCTCTGGCCAGCGAGCGGGACATCGGGTGGTTGGAAAGCCGTGCGATATTTCCGGCGGCGGCGAGGATTTCGGCATCCGTGCCTTCCATCACTTCGATGCCGATGACGTGGAGGTTCCCCTCGGTGAGCGTTCCGGTTTTATCCATCGCCACCGTGGTCACCCCCGCGAGCGTCTCGATGGCTGCACCGCCCCGGAAGAGGATTCCATTCTTCGCGCCGAACGCAATGGCCGACAGGATTGCAGACGGCACGGAGAGCACGATGGCGCACGGCGACATCACGACGAGCAGCGTCATCGCGCGGTAAAATGCGCTGTGGTTTCCGTTGAAAGGCGAAAGGTGAAAGCCGAGCCACCACACCAGAAACATCACCGTGCAGAGCGACAGGACAATCGCTGTGTACTTCGTGCCGAAACGATCCGTGAAACGCTGCGACGGCGCTTTCAAATGCTGCGCGTCGTCAATGAGCCGGATGATTCGCTGGAGCGCACTGTCCTCCGCTCCATGCAGCACGCGGCCCTCAAAGACGCCGTGCAAATTGAGCGTGCCTGACAGCGCCGTATCGCCGGGGCTCTTTTCGATTGGTTCTGCTTCGCCGGTGAGCATCGCTTCGTCGCACGCACTCTCACCATGCTCAATGCGAATATCCACGGGCACCTGCTCGTTCGCCGTCACCCGGACCATCTGCCCGACTTGCAATTCAGCGACTGGAACCTCGCGTTCCACACCGTTTTCCAGCAACCGTGCGGTCTTCGGCGCGTGCTTCAGCAGCGCACTGATTTCACGGTTGGTCCGCCCATGCGCAAAGCGCTCCATCGCGCCCGACGCCGAGAACAGGAACATCAGCACCGCACCTTCCGCCGGTTCGCCGACTACAGCCGCGCCGAGTGCGACCACGAACATCAAAAAGTCGGTCCCGAACTCGCATTCGTGAATGCCTTCCCACACCTTGATCGCCAGATCCCAGCCGCCTGAAACATAAGCGCCGATGTAGGCCAGCGGCGATTTCGTCAGCCAGCCGAGCAAGATAAAAACGAGGCACAACGCCGACCGAACGGCCATTGGTTTCCATCCGTTTTCCGCGTCTTCGTTCATGCGATTGCAGCGATGAGTTCCGCGGCGAGCCGCTCGATTTCTGTGACCGGCCCTTCCACCGTTGCCGAGCGCGGCGGCTGGCCTTCCGCGTGAAAAAGAATGCCGCTCATGGAAATGCGCTCGCCATCCAGCGAAGTGCGCACGCCCACCGGCAGCGAGCAATCGCCCGAGAGCAGCCGCTGCACTTCACGCTCAGCACGAATCGCGACCATCGTCGGCTCATGATTGATCATCGCCAGCACCTCGCGCACATCCGCGCGGTCAGCGCGTCCTTGCAGCGCCACTGCGCCCTGGCCGATGGCCGGTAGCAGTTTCCCCAGCAGGGAGCTTGCGCAAAACTCAGCGCCTTCGAGCCGCAGTGTCCCTGCATCAAAATCCAACGCATACCCCAGCCTGCGCAAGCCAGCCTCGGCGAGCACGATTGCCGCGACGTCCGCATTCTCGCCTAGCTTTCGCAGCCGCGTCGGCACATTTCCGCGCCATTCTTCGATCCGTAAATCCGGGCGCAACCACGCGAGCTGCCGTGCCCGCCGGATGCTGCTCGTGCCCACTCGCGCACCGTGCGGCAGCGCATCGAGACCGCCCGGCGTTTTGGAAACAAGCACATCGCCAATCGGCGCGCGCTCCAGCACCGCGACGAGATCGAGCCCCGGCGGATTATTGCCGGGCAAATCCTTGAGGCTATGAATCGCCACATCGATTCCGCCGCTCAGCAGCGCGTCTTCGAGCTCTTTGGTAAAAAGCCCCTTCCCGCCCGCCTCTCCGGCGCGGAGCAAATTGAGGTCGAGCTTCAGATCGCCGCGCGTGGTAAAAAGTTCCCGGCGCGTCGCCACATTCGGGCAGGCGACTGCGAGAGCCGCTTCCGTCAACACCACCTGAGCCACAGCGAGCGCAGAGCCACGAGAGCCGAGCACGATTTCTTTCATCATCGCGAGCGGGATGCCCTATCTCGCGCCTCCGCGCAATGCGGGAGTTGAGCGTGAGCCTACAGCCCGGTGCGCTCGTAGATGGCGGCGAGCGGTAATTCGCAGCCGATGCAGGCCAGCCGGAGGGTGTCGGTTTTTTCCGAGATGAACTCGGACGCCCAGCCGTCTGCGGTGCGGCGATAGACGGTGACTGCGACGCGGAATTGATCGACGAGGCAATAGGCTTCGAGCGACGGAAGCGTCTGGTAGTTGAGCCGCTTTTCTCCGCGATCCACGCGCTCGGTGTCGGGCGAGAGGACTTCAAAAATCACGCGCGGCGCTTCGGCGTAAAGGGCGGAGTTGCCCTGCGCGGAACAGTCCACGGTGACGTCGGGGTAGTAGAAAAATTCGGCAAGGTCGGTGCGGATGCGGACTTTGACATCGGAGCTGAAGGCTTCGCACGGATGGTTCCGCAGATGGGCGCGAAGTTCGCCGTGAATATTCCCCGCGATGCGGTCGTGGCCGATGCTGGTGCCGGCCATCATGTGGACGACGCCGGCTAGATACTCGTGCTTGGTGGGGCTGACTTGCTCGCCTTCGAGATAGTCGCCCGGAGAAATGTAGTAATCATTGCGTAGTGCGTTGCCCATGTTCGGAGAGTAGCGCCGTGCGCGGGTTTTGCAAACTCCGGGTTTTGTCCCGGCGCTGCACTACGTCGCGAGTTTTGCGGCGAGGCGCAGGGCGCAGAAGAGGCTGTCGGGCATGGCCGCTCCGGTCCATGCGATGTCGAGCGCGGTGCCGTGATCGACGCTGGTGCGGATGATGGAAAGCCCGAGTGTGGTGTTCACGGCGCGGTCAAATGCGAGCGCTTTCACCGGGATGTGGCCCTGGTCGTGATACATGCAGACGAAGGCGTCGGTCGCGCGGCGTTTCGCGGTGATGAATGCGGTGTCGCCGGGCAGCGGGCCTTCGACATCGTGGCCTCGTTCGCGGGCGGCAAGGATGGCGGGGATGATGATGCGCTCTTCCTCGCGGTCGCCAAAAAGCCCGTGCTCGCCGGCGTGGGGATTCAGCCCGCAGACGACGAGTTTCGGCGCGCGTCCACGGATGCGCAGGAGGCCGGCGGCGGTGAGTTCGATGACTTCCAAAATGCGCTCCACGGTGAGCAAGCGCGGCACTTCCGCGTAGCCGCAGTGGGTGGTGACGAAGGAGCAGGTGATCTCCTCGGAATACTGCATCATGCAGGAGCGTGCGGCGTCTGTGCGCTTGGCGAAAATCTCGGTGTGTCCGGGAAAATGATGCCCGGCCATGTGCATCGCCTCTTTGTTTAAAGGCCCGGTGGTCACGGCATCGACGCGGCCCGCGAGAGCGTCGTCGATGGCGCGGTTCACGTATTGGTAGGCCGCGTTCCCGGTGGCGGCATTGATCGCGCCGGGAGTGAACTCGGCCATCGTGATGATGCCGAAATTTTTCACATCCTCCGTACGCGGCGACGGCAATCCTGTCCGCTCTGCACACGCGGCGAGCACGGCGAGATCCCCATACACGACCGGCACGCAGCATTCGCGAAGCGAGTGCTCGGCGAGTGCTCGCAGGCAGACTTCCGGGCCGACGCCCGCAGGGTCTCCCATGGTGATGGCGATCCGTGGAATCAAGGTGCCCCACCGTTTGCCGCGCATGGGTGCCGCGAGGCTTTGGAGTGCGGGGGCTTGACCCCGCTTTTCTTTTCACGGGATCGCGCGTTGAGTTTGGGGTAAATGTGAGAGGCAGTTATGCGCCTCAACATTGCCTTACCCACGGCGCTGTTTCCAC
>JAYSTZ010000842.1:0-5610 GCA_043719365.1 Verrucomicrobiaceae bacterium
CATTCAAAAGCTGCGGCAGCCCGCACAGGAGAGAAAGCGAACAAAAGAAACCCGCGGGGACGAGCGACAAGAGAAGCGCGTTCCGCTTGGACCGTGCGAGCGCGCTTAGTTCCTGTGGCAGCAAATAGAGCCCGCCCATCGTCTGCCAACGCTGCTCCAGCCGGAAGATGCGCGACGAGGCAAACGCGGTTTCCACCATAATGACGAAAAGGGAAAACCCGAATATCGCCCACCCGTATTCATCCAGTCCACCGTTTCGTCCCCAACTCCGGTTGGCAAACTCTTCCAAATACAGCCAGACCGCGCAGATAAGATAGATCGCCGATTTGAGCCAGAACCCTCGCCAGCCGAAATGGATGAAATGGAAATCCTTCCAGGCAACGCCATCCTGCCATGAGCGACTCGCGCGCCCGCGCAGCCATGCAAGCCGTCCAAGAATGCTCACGCGGCGACCGACGGAAATTTCATCGCGGGCAAATCGTTCAAAGCTCGCCCACGCTATAAGGAAACATACGAACCCCGCACCGAGGAATGTGAGTATCTCTTCCTTCCATGGCGCAGTGGGCCAGTTGATGGATATGGATTCCTCGAATGCCTCCAATCCGAAATGGCTGTCAGCGAACCCCGCAGCGTCGGAAATCATCACCGCCGACACGTCGAATCCGAATTCCCGGAACAAATCTGCGAGCTCATGCAAAAGCTCGCCACTCCCGAAATACAGACCGCCGGCAATCGCCGTGAGCAGCCCTGCAATCCCGCCCGTTTTCGCAAACACCGAGGCGAGAAGGCCGAGATTCGCGGCGAAGAACAAGAATGCGCAAAGCAGCGCATAGACGATGACCACCTGTTCCCAAGCCATTCCCCCGAGGGTCACCGCGAGCAACGCGAATGGGAATTGGACGAGCAACATGAACAGCCCGCCCATCATTCGGCTGGTGCTCTTTCCGAAAAGGATCGCGAGCACACTCAGATCCGTCATTCGCAATAGACCAAGCGTCTGCTCCTCTTTTTCCTCCGTGATTGAAGACGCGAAGTAGCTGAGAGCAGCGATCGCAAGCATCACGGCATTGTAGCCCGCAAACAGACCGAAGAAGACCATTCCAGGCGCGGTGCCGGAGAAATTGAACCACTTCTCGAAAAACATGAGTGTGACCAGCACCATCAGTGCAAGTCCTCCACGCATCCACGCGAAGGAAACACCTCGAACTTGATCCCTCAGCGAACGGATGAAAAGCGCGAGAATTCCCTGCATGACTATTCCACCGCCGCAACCCGCGGGAGCGCCTTCGCGATAGCGCGAATGAGAACGACGCTTACGACCGCGAGCACCACCGAGTTAAACATGAAGTAGCCGCTCGAATTATACCTCGACAGATTATCCAGAAGCACACCGAAGAGCACGTTCCAGATCACGCCAATCGCAATTCCCGACGCCACCGCACCGCGCCGCATTTTCAGCGAAAGCCAGCAGATGAGGAGCGGCATGGCGATGATGTGAGAGAGCATGTAGATAAACATCCAAGTCCGATAGCCGCCCCGAGAAAGCATCTCCACAAAGTCGTCCAGGTAATCCGGAACTATCGCCAGCCCCAGCACGACGAAACACATCCCAGGGATGAGCGAGGCCAGACACCCAATCACCTTTTGCCACACGACGCGCGCCAGCGGCACGGGCAGTGTAACAAGCGAGGATAGCGTCAGCCCTTTTCGTTCGATGCCGAAAATGCGGGCGGCTCCGAGTTGCAGCTCGATTCCGAGTCCGAAAAGCGCAAGCCAGATCATCATCCCTGCGATGTCCTTGGATTGCATGTAGGGGCTGCTTGAAAGCATCATTTTCGCGAAGCCGAACACGAGCACTCCATACCCGATAAAGCGGTAGATGAGCCCGCGACGTCCGCCGATTAGAAACCAGAAATCCTTCCACGCAATCGCCCACGAACCAGGGCGCGGGATGCGCAATGACTTCCCTCCGGTCTTCCCATTCTTTCTACTAGGAACGGACTCGGCCCTCCCCGAGCAAAAACGACCGAACAAACCCCACGAGAGAAGAAAGCAAATGGTGCCGAGGACTCCGTTGAAAATCAGCGGATTCCCCGACGTTGGGAAAAAGCCTCGTCCGCCGCCCTGAAGCAGCATGGTGAGTTGGTAGAGCGGGTTGTTCGACATTACATATCCAGCCGCTTGCTGAGCAATTCCCGGTGCAGCACCCAGCCCTCCCCTACCCCACGCGAATCCCAAGGAATAGTACATCGGCACGCCCACATAGATCACCGCTCCAATGAGAACGGCCAGCGCCACAGCCATGCCGGTGCGCCGCGACAAAACGGACATGAGCAGTCCGAGGTTGCAGAGGAAAAACAAGGTGCAGAGCAAAACTTCGTATCCCTTCCAAATCGTCGTCGCAGACACTCCGCCGAGCGCCACGCACAGAATGGTGAACGGAAGCTGCGCAACGATGAGCAGCGCTCCACTCACGAGGCGGCTGATTCCTTTTCCAAACAGAATCGCCAACGGGCTGAGGTTCGTCATTCGCAGCAAGCCGAGCGTGTCGTCCTCCTTTTCCTCCGTGATGGCGGAGCAAAATGCCGTGATTCCACCAAGCACGAGCCCGAAGAGATTCACCATCATCACCATATAAAAGACGGTCAATCCCGGTGCCGGTTGCGCTGCAAAATTGCGCTGATTGACCGTGATGAAAAAGAGAATGACAAGCACCAGCGCCGCCCGCGAAATGGGCGTGAACTTCGTCCGCGCATCTTCACGCAGGGAGCGGATAAAGAGTGCGAAGGTCGGGCCGATCATGTGCGGACGCCGGGATCAGTGAGGTCCATGAAGGCGTCATTCAGATGCTTCACATCTTCCTGGAAAGCGACGATCGGCGCATGGCACGCGAGCGCGGCTTGGAGCACGGCGTTTGGTGCGAGCTTCGTTTTATCAAACTGCACACCGTAGCGCGGCTGGCCCGCATCGATCTGCCGCGCAGCCGTAACGCCCGGCAGCGCGCTCAGCGCCGGAAGTAGTGCTTCGTGCTCCACGGCGAGAGTCAGGACGTAGCCGGTGATGTCGCCCTCCGTCGCAGAGATGAGTCCCCGCATCGCGCCAGTGTACTTCACATTGCCACGATCGAGGATCGTCACGCTGTCGCAGAGCGTCGCGAGTTCGCTGAGGATGTGGCTGGAAATAAAGATCGTCTTTCCAAGCGCACGAAGCTCCTGAAGGATCTCCATCAGCTCGATACGCGCCCGCGGGTCCAGACCGCTGGCAGGCTCGTCGAGCAGGAGCAAATCCGGATCATGCACCAGCACGCGTGCGAGGCTTACGCGCTGCTGCATTCCGCGCGACAGGCCCTGAATGAAATCGTTTCGCCGCCCCGCCATGTCGGTGAGAGCGAGCACGTCGCCGATGGTCTGGTCGCGCTGTTTTTGACTGAGCCCGTATGCTGCGCCGAAGAAGTCGAGGTACTCGAACACCGTCATCTGGCGATACATCGAGAAATGGTCGGGCATGTATCCGATGCGGCGCCGCACGGCGTTGCGCTCCCTCACGATATCGCAGCCAAACACCTTCACCGAGCCGGTCTGCGGAGCGAGGAGTGTGGCGAGGACTTTCAGCGATGTCGTCTTGCCCGCGCCATTCGGCCCGACAAAGCCGTGGATGCTCTTTTTCGCGACGGTGAATGTGACGTCCGCAACGGCGACGTGGTTTTTATACGCGTGTCGGAGTCCTGTGATTTCTATCGCTGGTGAATCGCTCATGGGTTTTAGAAAAATGTCAGGGCCTGCGGAGAGTCTGTGAGTAAAGGATGTAGCCGCCGCCAAATTGAAAGTTCTTCCCCGGCACCACAAATGTGTCCGGCGTGCGCGTGTAGATGAAGAGCCGCGCGCTATCCGAATCCATTGCGGGCTTTGTGATACGCTGGCGGGTGTATGCGACTGCGCCCGTGAGTTGCCCCTTGAAGAGCATGTCGAGATCGCCGAGTCGTTTCTTCAGCCGCACCTCTGGCGGTGCGGCGAAGTCCACTTCGTTGTTTCCGCTATAGTAACCGACGTGCTCAAGCGTTTGCTCCGTGAACGACGCAGTCAAATCCTTCGACGCCGACGGGCTCTCCGCCACCCACGTATCGCCCGTCAGCGCCATCGCGTAAATACGCTCCCGGTAAAGCACGACCATCGACTCCACCGTCTTCGGGAAATTCACGTTCGGCTTGATGCGGAAACTCTCCAGCCGACCGCTCTCTATGTCATTTGGCGACTGCCCGGTGCGCGTCTTCCACTCCACGATTTCCACGCTCGTATCGTCCCCTGTCAGCACACCGCAGTGAACGAATGGCCGCCCGGAAAAAAGCGGGATGTCCGCCTCCATCGCGGCATCGGCTCCGTTGATCACGCGCGCCTTCACAGTGCCGGAACTGGCGAGCGCCGCATACGCATTGCCAGGCCCGGGAAACTGGAAGCGATAACGGTCGCTGCTCGTCGCGAAGGCGTGCATCCATTGAGTAGTGGCGTAGCGGGTGCCGCCGAGCGATTCCGCAAACCCGACCGAGTGAACGATCTGCTTTTCTCCGTAGCCTCGACGTCCCACCACGGTGAAAAGCCAAGCGAAGAGCGCCACAGTCACGGCAAATCCCGCAAGCATCACGCGGTAGTCGCGCTTCCGCTGCAAGTAAAAGACGGGACCAATCAGAACCACATAAACAATCGTGAGAACGTAGATGAGTCCCCACGGAATATTCGGCCGCGTGATGTCCGAGAGCCGGTTCACAATCAGGTCCGACACGCCCTGCATGTAGCCTTTTCCGTCGCTCAAAAGAGCAGGGTCCGTCTCCAGCATTCGCTCTTCGATATCGCTGCGCGTCTGCTTGTGCCGCATGATGCGCCCCGCGCCGAAATTACCCTTTTCGGTCGTGATGTTTAAGGGCGCGAGCTCATCGGAAAACTCCGGGTATTTCCCATCCACGCCCGGCAACAAATGCAGCAATCCGCCGCGATACACCCAATCGCGAAACGCCTGCCTCCGCAGCGTGTCCCAACGCGGCACATGGTCCAGCACCACGCCGTGCAGCCCGTCCGTCGCGGTGACAGCGGGAGGGAAGAGATTCTCCAGAAATGGTCGCAATCGGGAAGTCTGACTGCGCGGAGAATCGGGCGCATTAAAAATCACGGTCACCGGCCCGCCGACCTTCACATTTTCGTCGCTCCGCAGCGGCGCGGAATCTCCGCGCCCCGCCTTGTCCTTCCACGAAAGCGACCACCGCTGATAGCCGCTCACGAAAGGATAAAACTGTACCCACCGCGAAGCTCCCGGCGAAAGAAACAACGCCTGCTCATAAGGAACCGTGCCGCCGCCCATCCCTGCATCCTCCAGCGAAATGCGGCCTTCAAACGGCTGCGCACCGGTGTTTTGAACTTCGACAGAAACGAGGTTAAAGCGGTCCGGCAGAAACACGCCGCCAAACCCCAGCACCGGATCGCGCACCACCAATTCCCCCGGCGCAGAAAGCACAAAGGTCAGAATGAGCAGCAGGGAAAGCAGCGGGCGAATCATGTCGTTGGGGCTGGACCGTGGCAGATTACTGGGTTGGTGGCTAGTGCCTTGTCGGTCCAACGCTCA
>JAYSTZ010000843.1:0-2442 GCA_043719365.1 Verrucomicrobiaceae bacterium
TCGGCTTCGGCTCGCTCGTGCAAGCTTCGCTGCGAGGGGCCTCGGCGCTCGCGCTGGAATCCATCGCCGACTTTCACCTGAACGGTCGCTACGACGAACTCGCCGCGCTGCGCTCGCAACTCGAGTCGCTCTACCAGGTGAACGCCAGCCCGGCGAGCGGTGGCCTCCTTGATCAACAGGCAAAGCTCGTGCTCGAAACGATCGACCTGCTCCAGACACTCGAAGGCACCGCCTACGTGCCTGAAAACGGAGCGCTTTATCCCGATGATGATTTCGCCGCACAGCTAAAACAGGCAGCGCAACTCATCAAAGCCAACGTGGGACTCGAGATCGCCTGCATCGACGTAGGCGGCTGGGACACTCACGAAACGCAGGGCACGAACGGCGGCTATTTTTCGGATCACCTCGCTACTTTCGCGAACAGCATCGGTGCCTTTTGCGCCGATCTTGGAAATGCGATGTCAAATGTGACAGTCGTGACGATGAGCGAGTTCGGACGCCGCGTGGAGCAGAACGGCAGCGCCGGCACGGACCACGGTCATGGCAATGTGATGTTCGCGATGGGCGGTGGCGTGAACGGCGGGCAAATGTACGGCCCATGGCCGACGCTCGCGCCCGAGGCGCTGAACGATGGCGATGTCGATATCCGCACCGATCAGCGGCAGGTCCTCGCCGAACTGGTTTCGAGGCGACTCGTAAATTCCGACGCCTCGGTATTTCCAAATTTCACCGCACAACCACTCGGCATTTTCCGCCCGCGGACTTAGCGGACGCCGAAAACTACGCGGCCTGCGCGAACTGCGTCACCTTCTCGACTTGCTCAGTGAGCGACTGGAGGACAAACGCCAACTGTGGCGCGCCGAAGCCCACCGACGCTGCGGCTGCCTGATTCACATGCTCCGCAAAAGCAGGCCACGCCGGCTTTTTATCGATCTGATGAACCACGCAGTCCGCGATATGGATCACCACGGACAATTGCGGGTCAGGCTCAAAAGTCGGGTTGTGATGATTGCCCGCAGGCTCGACGAGAATTTGGGGCAGGTGCCAGGTCTGGAGAAGGTAAGCGCCGACATCGGAATGAGACGCACCGAGGACGGCCCGTTCGGCTTCCCAAAGTGAGGTCCCGCCCGTGACACGATTGCGCAAATCCAGCAGCATTTCCGGCGTGAGCGCTTCGGCGAGGACGAGTTTGCCGATGTCGTGCATGAGGCCGGCGGTAAACGCGATCGACGAATCGACCTCCAATGGGCGAATCTCTGGCAAGATCAACGTGGCCGCGTGCGCGGTCATCACGGAATGGTGCCAAAGTGCGTGCGCTTCTTCTTCACGGCATTTGCCTTTGCGCTTCAAGCTACCGCCGACTCCGAGCGCAAGCGCGAGGCGTTGCACTTCGCGGAATCCGAGGAAAAACACGGCTTGATCCACCGATGCGACCGGCTTGCGCAGGCCGATCGCCGCCGAATTGCAAAGCCGCAGCAACTTGGCGCTGAGGACGACATCGTTCTGGATGATCTCCAGCGCGGCCTGGGTGTTCTCCATCGGATTTTCGAGGAATTGCAACAGCTTCACGGTCGCCGATGGCATGACCGGAAGATTGGTCACTTGTGCGACAATTTCTTTGGCAGTCATTCGATTTGGAGAGCCGGTTTGGCGCGATATTTCATGGATGAATCAATGGTTAGCACTCGTGAGAATGCACGTCCCATGCCTGTTGGACGCTTGATTTGGAGTTCATGAAGATCACGCGGCGGGCGTGATCGAGGCGGTCAAAAAAGCCTGCCGACCCTCGTGCCAGCGCGTCCAGCTTGCGGGATCTTCCAGGGCTTCGGCCAGCGCGGTGCCGAGTTCGTAGATCGTGATGTCGAATGCGTATTCCGCGTAAATTTCGCCAGTCTGCCGGAGCGCATCCGTCAAGGTGCGGAACAGCTCCACATCGTGCGCACCGGGAAATTCCAAATCCGCCGGGTGATCGTAGGTGAACTGGCACGCCGCAAAATCCATCGAGTGATGGCGGCGGCAGGAAAGCGGGCGCACCTCGTACACGGTGCAGCGCCCGCCTTCGTCGAGAAGCGGGCACGGGATATTTCGCGTCGCGTGCTCGAAAGGCGTGAGCGCGAGGACTTGCCCGGCGTGCGTGGCGAGCCGTGCTTTTACGACGGAAAGTTCCCCCGTGGAAAAGTTCGCGCAGAGGTAATCGGCGATGAGAAAAATCTCATGCGCAAAAACATCGACTCTCAATGAGCAGCAGAGCGAACAACCGGCGCGGCACACGAGCGCTGTCCCGCGTTCGGCGAGGCAGTCGGTGTTCGTCTGGTCAAAGACATCGCAGGCCTGGAGAAACGCGACGTGAAAATCGGCGGGCGTGATCGCGACCGAGATGTCGTCGATGAGTTGCTGGAGCGGATATTCCGCCATGTCACGCCAGCGGCTCGAAGGATTCCA
>JAYSTZ010000844.1:0-5604 GCA_043719365.1 Verrucomicrobiaceae bacterium
TGGCGTTGACGGCTGCGGGGCGTCCGTCCTACTCACCGCCAGCAGGCTGGCTGGGTAAAGCGGCAGCAGGCTGCCGCACTCCACGGCCTTCGGCTTGAGGTGCGCATCATCTCGCAGCTTCATGCCGTGACCTCCTTCAGCATTGCCATGATTTCCTTTTCCAGCCCGTCAATATCCGCCTCGATCTCCGCCAGCGGGCGCGGGGCTTCGTATTCGTAGAAGTGGCGATTGAAGGGGATTTCGTAGCCGACTTTGAGCTTGCTGTGGTCGATCCACGCATCGGGGCGGTAGGGTAGCACCTCGGCTGCAAGGTAGGCTTCGCAGTGTTTTTGCACGAGCTTGAGAAGGGCGGCGACGTCCACCTTGCCTTTGTTCTTTTTCCCCTCGTAGTCGAGCGGCAGCGGCAGGGCGATGCCGGTGGGGAACGGCACGTTTTCGGTGTCGCGCAAATCCGGGTCGGGCTCGGGGCGTCCTTTCTTGTCACGGCAGATTTCGGCGTCGGGGTCGCGTTCGCCGAGGCTGCCGGGGGCGAGGAGTGTGTCCTTGAGCTTCCCCTCCAGAGTAAGGCCGTCAGCTTTGAAGGCGGCGGCGAGTTCGGCATCGAAAGCGGCGCGGTCGAGCGAAATGAGATCGTCTTGATCGTCCGCCATCATCCCCTCCAACACTGCGAGGATGGCGGCCTGTGCTTCTTCGCCGAGCAGGGTTTCTTCTTCGATTTTGGCTTTGTTCTTTCGCTTCCGGGAAATGGCGAGTTCTAGGAAAGCGGGGGTCTTTTTGAACCGGGCGATGCGTTCCTCCGTCACGGCAAAGTTCAGCCGCAGCGGACGCTCGACGGTGATTTTGAGGTAGCCGAAGTCTTGGTTGGCGAAAACTTTGCTGACGAAGAGGCTCTTCGTCTGATCGCGCTTGGGGTCCACATTCGTCTGAATCTGGCCGACGGTCTGGCGGACATCGTGGGCGAAGTCGCCGTAGAGCTTTGCCAGCACGCAATCCAAGCGGCGCAGCACGGTGAGCGGGATCATGACCCGGCGGTATTGCGGCGGCAGATAAGGCCCGCGCAGGAGATTGGCGATGTTCCAAATGACATCGCCGTGCTCTTTGAATGCGTCGAAATTTTTCATAGTGAGAGCGAGGTAAGCCGGTCTGCAAAACGAAGGCGGACGTGTTTTGCTGCTCCCAATCGCTGCTTTTCGAGCGCGGCGTTGTCGGTGTTTTTTTCTAATGGGGCGACCCAGAGCATGAGTCGGTAACTACAGACCCTGTCCGCGCGCGGCAACCAATAAAGATGCAACCAAGCGGCACCCGCTGAGAATTCGCGAAGCCATGAAATTCAGTGCGACGCTCGCGAAGGTTCGCCTGCCGAAATCAGGTTTCGGTGCGCAATCGCGGCAAAACAACCCGATTAGATGAAGAATCCGTAGGAATATGCAGTTTCCGAGAAGTCGCGCTTGAATCATTTCCGGCGAAAGCGGAAACAGCAACCTGTGAATCCCAAACAAGCACTCAATATTCTCGTCGATGCAGGCGTCGTGGACCGTTCTCAGTTCGACGACGTCATGCAGGAGGTCGCACAGACCGGTAAGACTCTGCCTCAGGTCATTACGGACTTCAGCTTTTGCACCGATGAGGTGTTTTACCAAACCATCGCCAATGCGATCGGCGCTGAATACGCCAACCTCGCGGGCTTCGAAGCTCCGCCGGAAATCGTGGCGCTCCTTCCTGGGAGTCTCGCACAACAGCATCGTGCGTTTCCTCTCGGAATGGAGGACCATGTCATCCAGCTCGCTCTTTATGATCCGCTGAATCTGCAAGGGCTCGAAGATCTCCGGTTTGCGTTGGGCAAGGATGTGCAGCCGGTGGTTGCGCCGCTTTATCAGATTGAGGATCTCATCAAGAAATACTACGGCGCGGATTCCGGAAGTCTGGACGAGATTCTGAAGGAACTCGGCGGCGCGATTACGTTTGGTGAAGACGGACAGATCGATGTGAAGGAGCTGGAGAGCGAAGCGAATGCCGCGCCGATCATCCGCTACGTGGACCTCGTGCTCGCGCAGGCGATTCAGGACCGTGCGAGCGATATTCATTTCGAGCCGTTCGAGACGGATTTCAAAATTCGCTACCGCGTGGACGGTGCTCTTTACGAGATGGCCCCGCCACCGCGGCACCTCGCTGCGCCAGTAACTTCGCGCGTGAAAGTGATGAGCAATTTGAACATCGCTGAACGCCGCATCCCACAGGACGGACGTATTCAGATGACCATCGCCGGTCGCCCCGTGGACCTTCGCGTGAGCACGTTGCCCACGCAGTTTGGCGAATCGGTCGTGCTCCGCGTTCTGGACCGCTCCGCAGTGAAGCTGGAGCTCGAAACGCTCGGGATGCCGGATTACATTTTCAACTACCTGATCCATACGATCGAAAAGCCAAACGGCATCTTCATCGTGACAGGGCCGACCGGCTCCGGAAAGACCACGACTCTCTACGCGTGTCTCAACAAGATCAATACGATCGACACGAAGGTTCTCACTTGTGAAGACCCAGTTGAGTACGACATCGACGGGATCATTCAGGTGCCGATTCAGGAGGCAATCGGCCTCACTTTCGCCAGCGTCTTGCGCGCATTTTTGCGTCAGGACCCGGACCGCATCATGGTCGGAGAAACTCGTGACAAGGAAACGGCGCAGATCGCCATCCAAGCATCGCTCACGGGGCACTTGGTATTTACCACGCTCCATACAAACGACGCCCCAGGTGCAGTGACACGATTAATCGACATGGGCGTGGAGCCGTTCCTCATTTCCGCATCGCTGGAAGGCGTGCTCGGGCAGCGGCTCATGCGCCGGGTGTGTACGATGTGCCGGCAGGAGTACGAGCCGAGCGAGACCGTACTGGCATCGCTCGGGTTGTCGCCGATCGACATTGGCGACAAAACGTTCTTCTTTGGAAAAGGCTGCGATGTTTGCAACAACACGGGCTACAAAGGCCGCAAAGGCATCTACGAACTCCTCCAGGTCTCGGACCCGATTCGGGAAATGATCAATCAGCGCGCCCCTTCGGTGGTGCTGAAACAGAAGGCCATCGAGCTCGGCATGATGACCCTGCGGGACGACGGACTACGCTCCATTTATGAGGGTCTCACGACGATTGAGGAAGTCCTCAAATACACGTAATGGCCGTTTGTGAAAAAGCCGTGATACTCGATTTTCCAATCGCGAATCAGATCCAAGTGGACAACCCTTCACTCGCTCTCTAACAAACGGCACTCACAGCCTCCAGCAACCACAACCACTTTTCTCTGACTCTATCATGCCACGATTTGAATACATCGCCCTAGACGCCCGAGGCACCGAAAACCGCGGCGTCCTTGAAGCCAACACTCAGAACGACGTAGTCAACCACCTCCGTCAATCCGGTTACTTCCCGACGAGCGTCGTCCCAGAAGGCCAAGGTGGTGGGGGCAAGGCCGCGAAAAAAGGGAAAACCATCGCGCCTGTCGCTGCGGCAGGGGCTCCGGCTGCAAAGAAAGATAAGACCTCCTCACTGCTCAAGAAGAGCGTCCCGAGCAAGGTGCTCATGATTTTCACCCGCCAGCTCGCCACGCTCATTGATGCGGGTCTGCCATTGCTCAAAGGACTCGGAGTGCTCGCAAAGCAGGAGAAAAACCTGACCCTCCGCGCGGCCATCAACAGCATGGCGGACGGCGTGCAGGGAGGAAGCACCTTCTCGGAATCGATGGGGCAGCATCCGAAGATTTTCAACAAGCTCTACGTCAGCATGGTGAAGGCTGGCGAGCTCGGTGGTGTATTGGAGCTCGTGCTCACCCGTCTCGCGGAATTCCAGGAAAAGGCGCAGAAGATTAAGAACAAGGTGAAGTCTGCGATGACCTATCCGGTCGTCGTGCTTTTCATCGCGCTCATCATCCTCGTTTTCCTCCTCACGATGATCGTGCCGAAGTTCACCACCATCTTCAAAGACATGCTCGGTGAAGATGCACAGCTCCCCGCGATCACGCGTTACGTCATGGCCTTGTCGGACTTCGTGAAAGGCATGTTCTTCCCGCCGTATCTTTGGTTCACACTCATTGGTGTGGCGATCCTCTGGGCGACCTGGTGGGCTTTGAACAACACTCCGAAAGGCATCATCATTTTTGACAAGATCAAGCTCCGGGCTCCCGTCTTCGGCGACCTGACCCGCAAGAGCGCCATCGCCCGTTTCACGCGGACGCTAGGCACACTCGTCACCAGCGGCGTTCCGATTCTTCAGGCGCTTAACATTACAAAGGAAACAGCCGGCAACGTCGTCCTCGGCGAGGCGATCACGAAGGTCCATGATGCAGTGAAGGAAGGTGAGAGCATCGTCTCGCCCCTCGAGGCCAGCGGAGTATTTCCGCCGATGGTGATTTCGATGGTCGATGTCGGTGAAGAGACCGGACAATTGCCCGAGATGCTTTTGAAGGTTGCGGAAGTTTATGACGACGAAGTGGACAACGCCGTTGAGAGTTTGACGTCGCTCTTGGAGCCCATCATGATCGTCTTCCTCGCGTTCATCGTTGGCACCATCGTTATCGCGCTCTTCATGCCGTTGATCGAAATCATCAACAAGATGCAGTCGCCAAAGTAACAACAAAACCACTGGCGAACCCGCAGACCACCGGTAAATTCCGACTTATGAAAACACGCCCGCAGAGCCAAGGCTTCACACTGATCGAGTTGATGACCGTGCTGGTCATCATCACCGTCCTCACCGGCATGGTCGTAGGGGTCGCCGGTCTCGTGAATACAAAGACCGCCAAAGCGCGGGCGACAGCAGAAATCGCGATGCTCAGTTCGGCCGCCGAGGCGTACAAAAGCGACAACGGGACCTACCCGAAAACGAAGGACACCGACAGCGTCAGCCCGATGAAGGACATGAAGCCAAAGACCGGCAAGGACTCGGATTGGGTGAAGTCGAATCTTGCCTTCTATCGCGAACTTACCGGAGATAAAGAAGAAGAGCCGAACGCGATACCCGACACCGATCAACCCGTGTATCTGAAGGAATTCGATCCCCGCATCGTGAAGTTCGACAAAGTCGAACCGGGCAAGCCAAAGAAGGTGCAGTATTTCCAGGACCCATTCGGATTACCCTACGGCTACTCCACCGCCGCAGCAGAAGTAGAGCGGGAATACATGGTCAAACTTCGCAAAGATTCGAACGCAGACCGGCCCAAAGGAGCGGACGCTAAAGGATACAACTCCGCCTCATACGACCTGTGGAGCACGGGTGGAAGCAACCCCTCCGGGGACTTGACCGGCAAAGCCGCGGATAGTGAGCGGGCGAAGTGGATCAAGAATTGGTAGCCGTTGAGGGGAATGACGAATGACGAATTCGCGGGGAGGATTCTTAGTCGCCTCGCTTGCGTTTCGTTATTTTACAGCCAATCTTAGGGAGACTTTCTCGGTACAAGAGTTTGCCATTTCATCCCCGTTGCAGTAGTTTCGCGCCATGTCACGTTACGACGCCTACGATACGACGCACAGCACGGCTCCGGGCAATCAGGGCTGGATCATTTCAGCTCTGGTAGGATCGGCCATTCTCCACGCCTGTCTGTTCACCTTCTTTTACTAC
>JAYSTZ010000845.1:0-2440 GCA_043719365.1 Verrucomicrobiaceae bacterium
GAGGTGGCGATTAGGGTCGGCGAAGGAGCGATGGACGGGAGTTTGGGAACGCAAGAGCTCCTCATCCAGCACTTCGCGGAAGCGCGAAAGCAGCTTCAAAGAACGAAGATCCTTGGCGGTAAACGGAGGAACTCGATGTTCCAGCCAGCAGCGTCCGGATCGTTTCGGGCGCGAGCTCATCGATTGCGATGATCTTGATACGGAGACGGCTCGGGCGCGGCTGGTGAAGACAGAATAATTCCCGGATATCAGGCACAGCATCTGCAATTTGGTGGCGGATGAAATTGATCCTTACATCCGTTTTCTCGGGGCTTTTGTTCGCTGCCGCCGTACAGGCCGATCTCGTCGTCACGTTGACCGGAATCGAGCCCGAAGGCGGCACCTTGAAAATAGGGAAACCAATGAAAGGGCAGTCGTCTTCGACAAGCGTGCGATTTAAAACGAACAAAGCGGAAGGCGAAACGACCGGGATTTTGGCCAGACATTTTCGACGGGAGATGAGGGCTTTTACCTCGATCGCATCACCTTTAAACTCGGAACTCAACCGATCGCTCCGAGCGTCTTCGGGGCACATGTTTCAGTGCAGTTGTTTGAGGTTTCCGGCAACGCCGTTGTGAATGACAACGGGACCAAAACCGGCAAGGTGGCGGACTGGTGCGACGACCCTCGCGTGGATGATTTTATGGACGGAGAAACCTACACGTCCGTGGCGATCGCGCGCTCCGGGCTGATGCCTGCATTTCTAAAACCGAGCCAGCTTGTCGTGCTGAATTTCCGCGCCGCAGACCGGGTTAAGCTCAAGCCGAAGACGCATTACGGCTTTCTCTTTATGTTCGACGAGAGCGCTCCGGATCGCGCCCTTGCTTTGGCGACGAACTATTGGGGCGACTACGCTGGCGGCCATGCAATCCGACGCGACGGCGACATTCCTGCCGATATGGAACAACGCGGCGCAAGACCGCCGACCACGAAGGCAGGAACCAAATCTGATGTTTACTCGGATGCTATCTTTTGGGTGGAGGGTTCAGACGCAGCTCCCGAGAGTCCGACCGCACAAGTCGATTCCGACGATCAAGCAGCGGCCACCGCAAGCACTGCGCAGGCACCCGGCCCGCTTCCGCTGCCGAAGCAATAATTTATCCGAGGCGCGCACGCAGCTTCGCGGCGACGTCGGCCCGGAACCGGTCGATCGCTCCGGTGACGTATTCGACGATGTCGAGTGAGTCATCGTGTGCGAGTGGCGACAGATCCATTGCGAAAGCGAGCGCGTCGCTGGAGTCCGTCGTGTGGCTGGAGAAGAATGTAGCGTTGGCCCGGCGGCGACCGAGGACGGCGAGATCGTAGCGTTTCCCGCCTGCGATCTGGCTGTCGAAGATTCCGTTCACGGCGGCGGCGAGGTTGTCGTGTCCACTCACATCATGGATTACCTTTTCATTATCCGGTAGCCAGTCGAGGTCGCGCCACACTTCGCAGCCATGCACGATCTCGGGACGTTCGCTGCGGGGTAAATCGCGGATCGCCTGAATGAGGGGGATCACCACGGCGATGTGCGTGTCGTGTTTGTCGGCTGGGTTGTGGGTATAGACGACGCGCGGTTTCGATGCTTGCAGGATGGCGCGAAGGTCTTCCCGGAGACGTGTATCCGCAGGATTTTTGGCGATGCTGCTGGGGTAGTCGAGCTGGAGCATCGCGCTGTAGCGGCCAACAATCGCGGCCTGCTTTTGCTCATCGCGACGGACGGCCATCAGTTCAGCGTCGGTAAAGCGCGCGTAGTTCCCGATTCGCGAGCTTCCTGCTCCGTTGGTGCAAGTGACGCCGCCGAACCAATCGGTCGCACTGTGGAAGCATTCGATGATCCCGCGAAACGCCATGAATTCCAAGTCGTCCTGATGCGCGCCCACGGCGAGGTGCGTGACGCGTCCGAGCGCGTCGGGCAGTGGGCGTCCGTCGGGGATGAAAATATCGGCGGTAGGAATATGCAGCTTCATGTCGAATATGGGAAATGAGACGCGGCGGCGGGTATTCATGTCGAGCCTCAAGAAACTGAATGGCTATGGAAATTCGAATGACATTTCCCGACTAACGCTCTTGCGCGCCGGGGGTTCTCCCGCCACACAAAACGCTCCTTTTATCTCATGAACCTACGAACATTCGCACCTATCGCCCTCATCGCCGCATGTGCTTCTGTCGCTCACGCGCAGAAGCTCGAGCTCGCAAAGGATACCCACGTTACTTTCCTCGGCAACGCTCTCGCGGACCGGATGCAGCACTCTGCCTGGCTGGAGACGCTGATCGCACAGAAGTTTGCCGACAAGGATCTCGTTTTCCGCAATCTCGCCGTGGCCACGGACGAGGTGAATACGTGGCACCGCTCGGAGGAGTTTGGCTCGCGGGATTCGTGGCTGACGTGGACGGCGACGGATGTGATTTTTGCGTTCTA
>JAYSTZ010000846.1:0-14542 GCA_043719365.1 Verrucomicrobiaceae bacterium
GGAAGGTTGGTAAAAAGATGGGAGAGTAGATGCCGACGGCAACAACGGGAAAATCTTGCTCCTCGCTCGTGACACTCGCGCGAGGCAACGGAAGTTCACACCCGATCGCCTCTTCGGCATCACCGACACGCTTCTGTGTGGTCCTTAGAACCGTGCAAAAGTCCGCCCATTCCAGCAAGCAAAACCAAAGAGCGCAACCAATGCGCTGCGGAGTTGAAGGCGCAGGCGGTGGAGTTAATGGCAGCCGGGCTGGCGATTTCCAGTTGAGTGGGAAGAATCGAAATGGCAGCAACGGGTGATGCGACTCCCGATCTTAGTTTCTCTCGCCGCCTTGTGCGCTCGCGCAGACGACTTGCCGGGTAACAGGCTGCTGGCCAATCATTTTGAGCGCGAGGTCGCGGCGATTGAGCACGATGCGATGCACATGCCCGCGGATGCGAACGAATGGGCGAAGAGCCAATGTTTTGCGAACCCTCGACATACCGCAGGCCACCGTGCTCGCTGCCGGGCGCACTCCGGCGAAGTTGCATACGGTTGCGCCAAAGTCTTGGGATTTTCCAAGGGCTGTCGCGGCGATGCTGGGGCGTTCCGATGCGCTTGAGATTCTCGGCGAGCAATGAGCCGGTTACTTCGATGCAGACTTGAGAAAGCATTTGAAAAAGGCGCACAAAACTCCATTCGCTGAATCGTCCGGAGTGTGATCTTTTCGGCCGGTCCTCATCCCACACGATGCCGGGGTCGCTCACCGCCACTGCCGCGAATTTGTTCCACAGCGTCCCGCCGAAGAGTGCCCACTTCCCGCCGTAGCTGTGCCCCACGATGCCGATTCGCTTTGCGTCCACTTCGGGTAGCGCAGCCATCGCCGTCCAAACGTTCGCGGCGACATACGCGTGAAATGAAAGCGGCTGGCACGCGGCGGCACCGAGCTCCGGCTTCCACGCGTTCCTGCCGGAAGTGCCGATGCACAACGTGACGAACCCGCGTTTCACTCGCTGCAATCCGTAGTCGCGATGTGCGCTTTTTTCGGGAGGAGCCAAGCCTGCACTTGTCTCCGGATCATAGTAAACTAAGAGCACAGCGGGGAATGGTCCCGCGCCGTCAGGTAATAAGAGCCAGCCTTCCTGACGCTGGCCCGGCGCAACTTCCAGGGACACGCGCCGCCTCACGAATCCTTCACCACGCTCCTCCCCGAGCAACGTCAATGCGGGCTTCTCCAATAGCGGTGGCCACGCACCCATCGCGCCGTGCCAGTATTGCAGGAACTCCGACAGGCGCCGTGGCCGGTCCGTGGCTTTTTCCACGCGCGATCCATCATCGAAAATCAGCGGTGAACGAAACATTCCGACCATTCCGGAGAACTCCGCCGGCGGCTCGAAATAGGAGCGTATTTCATCGGGGAGTTCCGCGCGGAGACATGCTGTTGTGAGGATGACAATGAGCAGAAATGGAAAGCGCTGCATTCCCGCTGTACGGGAGCTGCGGGGAGGGAGTGCCAGTTCCAAGTTGCAGATCCAATCAGGCTCCGCAGAAGCTGAGCGCGTCTTCCATCCACGAATCCGCGGCCATGACGGAGCGTCGCTGCTGGAACGCGCGGCTCTGTGCACGGCGTTGTGCCTGGGCGACTGCTGCCCGCAATATGGCGTGCGCTCCGGGGACTTTCGCCCGCAACAATGCCGCGAGCGCCCGCTGCTCTGCGGGTGGCAAATGCCGAAGGAAGAGCTCGTCGTCGAGTGCGACGAATGCCTGCGCGGAGCCGGGATCGCCCTGACGGCCTGCGCGACCGAAAAGCTGGCGATCGATTCGTCGGGAGCTGTTGCGCTCCGTTGCAATGACGTGAAGCCCGCCCGCCTTTTCCGCCTCGGACGACAGGCGGATATCGGTCCCGCGTCCGGCCATATTCGTGGCGACGGTGATGCCGCGATGCTGGCCGGCTTCTGCAATGACGGTGGCTTCGTCGTGATGCCGGACGGCGTTCAGGACGCGATGAGGAATGCCTGCGGCAAAAAGTCTGCGTGAGATTTCCTCGCTCGCGGAAATCGTGCGTGTGCCGATGAGCACAGGGCGTCCGGCATCGCTGAGGCGCTTTGCATCGAGGACAACGGCATCCCATTTCTCATCCTGCGTGGCAAAAAAACGGTCGGGCATTTCGCGGCGTCGGAGCGGCTTGTTCGTCGCGACCGGGATGACGGCGAGGCCATAGACGAGCCAGAGTTCATCGCGGGCTTCGCGAGCGGTGCCGGTGAGTCCGCCGATTCGCTGAAACATTCGGAAGAATCGCTGGAAACTCATACGGGCGATGGTCTCCGTCGGGTCGCTCATCTCGAGGCCTTCCTTGGCTTCGACTGCCTGATGAAGCCCCTGCCGCCAGGAACGGTTGGGCATCAAGCGCCCGGTGGATTCGTCCACGAGCTGCAGCTTTCCTTCATCGACGACGTATTGCCGATCTCGATGAAAGAACTCGCGGGCTTTCAGTGCCTGGTTCAGCAGGTCCTCGCGCCATTTGAGAGGCCCGAAGATTCCCGGAACGGCTTCATCGTCGAGAACGAGCCGATTCCGGTCGGTGATTTCGACCGACTGCATCGCGACATCGACACGGTAATCGACATTGCGCTCCATTTTCCCGGCGATGCTGTGCGCGGCTTCGCAAGCCTGACGCAGCGCGTCGTTGGGCTGTGCCTGGCTGATGATGAGTGGCGTCACGGCTTCATCGATGAGAAGGTTGTCCGCCTCATCGACAAACACGGTGTGGAGCCCCCGTTGCACGACTCCGAGATCCTGTCCGGGACGGAGAATGAAACGCAGATGCCTGCGCGCGCCATCGGTCATCGGGCCGAGTCGCAGGCGGTCGCGGAGATAGTCTGCGAGCAACTCCTTGCCCGTGGTATAGACGACTTCCTTTGCATAAATCGCCCGCCGTTCCTGCGGCTCCGAGCTCCCGATGACTGCCCCGCAATCCAGCCCGCACGCTTTGAAAAACGGCGTCAGCCATTCGGCATCGCGGGATGCCAGATAGTCGTTCGCCGTGACCACGTGGACCGGGCGTGCGGACCATCCGGCAACAGCCGCTGCGATACCGACGACGAGGGTTTTTCCTTCGCCTGTCGCCATCTCCGCGAGTGCGCCATCCAGAAGAATCAATGCGCCAAAAACCTGCACGAAATGGGGGCGCAGGCCGAGTATTCGCCGTGCTTGTTCGCTCGCGAGTGCGAGGCCCTGCAGCTCCAGCGCGCGGTTTTGAGGAGTACGGCGTGCAGCGTTTCGATGTTCGGTGATTCGGGTTTGCAGCGCAGCGCAGCCGATGTTTTCCAAGGCTTCGTATTCGGCGAAGGCAGCGCGCGCCGACTTCTCGAGGCGGCTGCGGAACAGTGAGGACCGTCGCGCTGCGCCGATTCCACGGGCCACGAGGGAATCCAATCCTTTCGGCAGTTTGCGAGGGGCGACGGTGACCGTCTTGCGGAAGTCTGCGGCGGGCATCATACGCGATAACGCTTTTGGAGAAGCTGCCGTCCCTTTCGCCACCACTGCTGGAGCAATGGTTCCGCAGGCAGCTCGAAACGGATCTCGCCGGTGCGGCGGTGCAAAAGAAGCGCATCGGTTTCGCCAATCGTCGCGATGACTTTGAAGAACGGCTCGGCGGTCCTTTTCCCTGCTTGATCGTTTGCAGACACAGCGACGTTCCCGCCGGAACGCCAGCCCAGCGCTGCGCTCGGGAGTTCGTCCTGCCGGGATGGGACAATCCTTTCGAGTTTTGCGGGAATCGTAATGCTGCTTTGGCCGCGGATACGGACCTGCGCGTTCGTCATTTGTCCGCTAAAGAGCGCCGCTGCTTCGTCCTGCGGGACCACCGCTGAGAACTGAAAATTGTCCGGCCCGACGATCTCGCCCAGCGGCTCTCCGCGCTGGAGCCAGTGTCCGGAGCGCTGGCCCTGGTGGGGGACCATCCATCGTCCTGAAATCGGCGCAGTGACGAGCAGCGTCGCGCGTTGCTCCGCGAGGGTCGCAAGTCGTTGCTCGATTGCAGACATACGCTGACGCAGCGGCTCGGTACTTGCGATCGAAGTGCTGAGCGCGGTTCGCTGAAGCTCTGAGACTTCCTGACGCTGGGAGCGGAGAGACTCGATTTCCAGATCGAGTTGCGCGTTCTCCATGCCGAGCAAACTAGCGCCCGCTGCGACATCGTTGACGGATTGGATGTGCTCCTCTGCGATAAAGCCGTCCACCGGCGCAAAGACCTGCCGGTATTGCACCGCCTCGACGACGCCGGGTGCTGTAAATCGATTGGGCATCGGAACAAATCCGAGGAACGCCAGCAGCACGGCGAGGACTCCGAACGAAACTGCGCAGGCCCGCCCGCGAACTTGTGATAGCGATGCTCCGCGGGCGACGTAAGAAATGAATTTTCCGCACGGAAGGACAAACCACATGAATGCGAACCCGAGCGCGAGCACCAGACCTGCGCCGAAGAAATGCTCTGCGATGACCTGGACAATTCCATACGAAATGACGACGCGGTAGATGCCGCTGCCGATGCCGTAGCTTGCGAAACCCCAGCGTGCGGCGGCGCTTCCCACTGCGGAACGACTCCGCCGCGCTCCGCAGATGAATCGCTCGAAGAGATGCTTCACTTCGGCGGTGGCGCGCTGCGCCAGATTTGGAACGTCGAGCCAGTCGGATAGGATGTAGTAACCATCAAAGCGCACGAGCGGATTGATATTGAAAAGGACGGTGGAAACCGAGGCGACAAACATGATGTTTGCCGCGAGGCGGTGGATGAATCCGGGGCCGGTCGAGGCCCACGCGAATGCTGCAATGGCCGCAATGAAGAGCTCGAAGATCATTCCTCCCGCGCCTACCAGCATTCGCTGGCGGCGACTGCGGAAGGACCAGCTCGCAGTCGCATCCACGTAGGGCATCGGGCTCATGAGGAAGAACATGATTCCGAGCTTGTGAACTTCGCCACCGAGAGCACGGCAGATGAATGCGTGACCAAACTCGTGAATGGCTTTCGTAATGATAAACGCAACGTAGAGCGCCGCGATTCCATCCGGTGCGAGTGCATCCGCAGCGTCCAGACGCATCGTAGGCCAATGCTGCGCAACGGTGGCAATTCCCGCGAGGACCAGCGCGATCCAAAGGACGCCGACGAACGGAGAAAGCAGCCACATTAACGACGGAACGATGCGGCGCAGGAAGGGATCTGGATCGAAGATTGGGATCTTCAGGAAAAGGATATTCGTCAGCGTCGAACGCACTTGCTGCGACTCGCGACGGTCCTTCCTTTCCAGGAGCTTTGCGCTGTCGGGAGGAAGGTCGCTTTGGAGGAGATTCGACTGATGAAGTTGGGCGAGCAGGTGGATGACTTCCGGCTGTGTTGGTGGCTGGTCCGGCGCTGCTTCGAGACACTCGTCCCAAGCTTGCTGCACTGTGCGGTCCGGGCGCAACCGGGCAAGGAATTGCCACACTGCCGGACGGAACCGGAGGAAGCTGTTTGCGAATGGATCGTGAACGATGAACCATTTTTCGCCGCGGAAGTATTGCCTGCGAACCTGCACCGAAGCCCGCAGATGGACTTTCAGAGCAGCGATGCGGTGCCAGGATTCGCTAAAGATTGCGCCTTGTTCGTCCATATTACCACCAGAGCCAGAGGCGCGCTTGATCGATGGCGCGGTGTGTGAGGCACCAGGCGATGGAGCGTTTTCCAGAGTCCACTTTCGCGAGTCCGCTCATGCCCGGCCGCCACCAATCCGCGGATGCTTCGGTGAGGTGTGCTCTTATGATGAAGTGGTTGCCTCCGTCCTCGGCAATGGCGGCGGGCTCGACGCGCTCAATGGTTGCCGGGAACGAAAGCTGGGGCCGGCTAATCAAAGCGAGGTCCGCTTCGGATTTCATGGCGATGTCCTGGATGTCCCGCTCGTTGGCTTTCAGTTCGGCATAAAGGCCATCGAGGCGTGCGACTTTGAGAAGCGTCTCGCCGCGCTTCACGGGGCTCCCGAGTTTCTCGTGCCACTGGCCTTCCACAACCACACCGTCGAATGGCGCTTTCAGTTCCACACGCGAAAGCCGGTAGCGCGAAAGTTCCAGCGTTGCGCGGGCCTGTTCCATCCGGCGAAGGGCAATCTGCATTTCGGAGATGCGGCCTTCCGCCTGGGCGCTGTCGGCTTCCGCACGGAAACGCTGGAGCTCTGCTTGCGCGGCGGCGGCTTCGGATCGCAGGTCGCGGTCATCGAGTCGTATCAAGGGCTGACCTGCCTTTACCTCATCGCCGACACGCACGAGCGCTTCGTGGATAAAGCCGTCGAATCCCGCAGGCACCTCGGCCATCGCATTGGTGCGGATGATGAACGGGGCTTCGACACGGTAGGGGACTTTGACGAAAAACAGCACGGCGATCAGCGCGGCCCCGCTGACGCTGGCGACTTTTGCCCAAGTGTGCTCGGGGCCGAGAAGCTTTGCAAAACGACGGCGGGCACTGCGCGCGAGCCGTTTGCCGAACCATCCGTCATGCTCTTGCAAGTCGGCGAGACGGCGTGCGGCTTGATCGCAAATCATGCGCAACGAACGGACTTCTTCTTCCGTGAACGGAGCGTCGCAGCGTTCGAGGAGGATGACTCCCGACGGTCGATCTCCGACGCGGATCGGAAGAGAGCAAAGGTTCAGGTTTTTTTCGGCGGTGGCGAAGATTTCGTGATCGCGCGTGATCGCGAGAGATTCGGCGGAGCGGGGTAGGGTGATTTCCTCGTCCTGCTCCATCGTCTCTTCCATCGCTGCCTCGACGCGCGACACGATTTCCATTCGTCGCTCGAACTTCTCCATGTGGCTGATTGCGGTGAGCCGGACGTAACGCCCGCTGAGCCAGCCGAGCGAAACGCGGGAGCACTGATAACGTGTCGCGAGCTCGTTGCACATGGTCATCGCTGCGGCGTGCCAGCGCGTCTGCGCATTGAGCTGGAGCATGAGATCCAGCGCATTTGAGAATTGCCCCAGCTCGGCATCCGCCTGCTGAAGGCGTCGATGATCCTGAAACAATCGCGGTGTGTCCGAGACGAGCTGGAGCTGGGCGCAAACACCTTGCAGATTTGCGACACGCCCCCGGAGCGTGATGATTGCGACGCACGCGCTGGTTTCACCGGTTTCCAGCCGTAGTCCGAGGGCGCAAATTTCCGTCGCGGCGTCGCGGTGAAAAGAGAATCCGTCCTTTACTGCGGAATCTGCGAGTGTTGCCGCGTGCTCGGAATGCGGCTCGCTGCCGGGAATGCTGCTCACTGCGGCGGCGGGCTTCCAGTCGGAGCCGCCGTCAGGACGGAGAAGAAGAATGCCGCCGGTGCCGCCAGCGTGCGCGACAAGAGCACGGAGAAAGGCCGGCCAGAACTCGCGCGGCGATCCGGAAAAAAAGCGCAGCCGCTCAAAACTGAGCAGCACGGTGTTGGGATTCATGCACGCAGACAGAGAAAGAATCCTGCCATGTTTGGAGTTATCTTGCTGAGTGGCGCAGATAGTCGGGTTTGTGGCACGGTGCGGGCTCTCTCAAGAATGCCTATGGCTGGAATGTGCGATACGTGCCACGCGGGCTGCTGCCGTGGTTATAACCTACTCATCACCGCTTTTGATGCGCTTCGCATCTCTCGCGATCTCAGTCTGCCTGTGGGCGAATTCAGCACGCTGCTGAGCTTTTCCACGGAGCAGTCAAAGCGCTTTGAAAATAGCTTCACCCCGATCAAGCTGAATGATCCAGGTTGCTCGGAGAAGCGCTACTTCCTTGCGCTCCGGCGGATTGAGAGCAAGCAGTTCCCGGGAACGGTAAAGTGCTACTTCCTCAACGAATGGATGCGTGAACACGACGCGCCGAATCGCGAAGGGCATACAGGCAAGCGGGTGATCGGACGGTGCAGCATTTACGGTTCGCGCCCGATGATGTGTCGCACTTATCCGACGTCGCTTCACAATGAAACGCCGCTCGGCTTCATCTCCACTCCGCGTCCCATCGACCTCGCAGACAAGCATCCGATTTATCAACTCTGTCCGGAAAAATGGACCGCCGAGGCGTTCTCGACGGACCCGACGACCGTTTTGCACAACCTCGCTGTGAATCGCTTCGAAATGGAATTTTATAACCGTGCAATCAGCGAGTTCAACAAAGGCGGGCACAAGGTTGCGGAGTTTTTCCCGTTCATGGCCCGGCTTTATGAAAACCGGTTCCGAACGGTCCCTCAACTGGTGGCCACACCACCGGTCGCTGTAGAGAAAGCAGAATAGGGCAGGGTTATTGCTTCGCACATCGCACACAATGAGAAACCACTACGCACACCCTGAGGTCCTTGAATCACGCATCGCTCCAGCCTCGGTCATTCCGCTGATTTCCCCGGATGGTCACAAGGCGACCTGGACCGACGTGGACGGAGACGCCGTGACGCTCCTCATCACAAAAGGAACTCTAGACGCGACCAATATCGACCTCGAATCGAGCGGCAGCGGAGCAGTTCTTCAAGGGCTTCTTCTGACCGATTTAGAATTCAAGGGGACGGCGATTACCATTTCCGGAAAGCCCGATAAGATTTTGGGTGGGGATGCAGCAGTGAACGTTGGCTTTATCAACGCGAAAGGAAATCCGCTCGGTGCAGTAAAGGTTGTCGGCGACCTCGCTCGAATCGACGCCGGACTCGAACTGCCCACAGCCACTTCTCCCGCAGCGATTCTGTCTCTTTCGGCAAATTCCATGGGCCTGTACGGTGACAGTGTTCTCGACGCGCCCGCTCCACTTGTGAGCGAGATCGTCGGCAAGGTCGGCTCCATAACCATCAAAGGTGCGGTCCAAGGCGTTCTCATCAATGTGAACGCCGGAACGATGGGCGCGCTTCCGGTGCTTGGAACAATCGGCACAATCAAGATCGGCGGCTCTTTGGTCGGCACGGACGGCGCGGATACCGGGCGCATCGTGACCACCGGAAACATTGGTTCGATTCTAATCGGACAAAACATCACAGGCGGCGACGGCCAGCATTCGGGCTCGATCGAAGTCGGCGGAAACCTCGGCTCCGTCATAGTGACCGGCTCGATCCTTGGTGGTCGCGCGGCGAATCCCGGCAACGACGGCAGCGGGATCATCCGGGTGGACGGAAATCTCGGAAGTGCGACGGTTGTGGGAAATCTTACCGGCGGGACCCAGCAGAACAGCGGCGTGATTTCTGTCGGTGGAAACGCCGCGAGCATCACGCTTGGCGGCTCCATTAAAGGCGGCAGTGCGGGCACTGATGCGGGAACCATTCAGATCGGCGGAAACGTGGGCGCGCTCACGATCAAAGGAGATATTTTGGGAGGAGACGCGGAGCGCTCCGGCTATGTGGCAGTCGAAGGCAACAGCGGCAAGGTGCTCATTGCAGGGTTTATCAAAGGCGGTTCCGTTCCGGATTCCGGTGTCGTGTTCTTCGGCAACGATTCGACCAATGTCGTGACATCATTCACGCTCGGCCGGGATTTGCTCGGCGGCAGTGGCGAAGGTTCGGGGCAGGCGCATTTCAATGCGAAGGTGATTGCTGCGGTATTCAAGGGCGGTGTGATTGGCGGTGCCGGCGATTTCTCGGGAGGCGTCCTGCTCGATGGAGGTGCGACTTCGGTCAGCGTCGCCGGGCAGGTGGAGGGCGGTCGGGGTGTGAATTCCGGCGTCGTATTTGGAGATGCGGACATCGGCTCCATCACGATTCTCGGCTCGCTCTTTGGAGGGGCAGGGGACAACTCGGGAAATGTGTTTTCGACGAAAAACATCGGGACGCTTTCCATCGTTGGCGACGTGAATGGAGGCGACCTTGTATCCGGTGCGGGAGCGGATCTTTTGGATAGCGGGTACATTCAGGCCAAATCCATCAAGACTCTCAACATTGGCGGCACGGTTCGCACAGGCGTGGACTACGACGCGACGCACGACCTCATCAACAGCGGTGCCATTCGCACGGAGTTCAACTTCGGCGCGATCAACATCAAAGGCAGTCTCGAAGGCAACGCCACACAGCGCGCGCTAATCACGGCGAGCGGTCAGGAAGTAAAGCCCGTCGGAACGCGTAATGACCTCGCCATTCTGAATCTCAAAGTCGGCGGCTCAGTGCGCTACGCCGATCTTCTTTTTGGATACAATCTCACCGACGACCACACGGCGGCGGAGGCCAATCCAGATGCCCAAGTCGGCGCGGTCAGCGTTGGCGGCGACTGGGTGGCAACGAATCTCGTGGCGGGAATCGGCTATAGCGCGAAGTTCGGCGATGGAAACGATACGCTCGCCAACGGAGTCGATCGTCTCGATATCCTTGCGCGCATCAGCGCAGTCGCCATCCGCGGACAAGTCCTCGGAACGGCCGACACCTCCGCGGACCAGTTCGGAATCGTCGCGCAGATCGTCTCGTCGGTGCGTCTCAATACAAACAAGACCGGACCCATTCTCATCTCGCCCGCCGTGGGCGCGCCGGTTCCGGCGGTGGTGAAAAAGCCGGCACCTTCCGGCTCGGTGGAAATCGCGCTGAACCCTGGGAAGGGTAACGACAATAATCCGACGAATCCGCTGACGAATCTTGGATCGACGCTCGACGTTCGTATTTTTGAAGTCTTGTAGCAGCCGCTACGTTTCGTTCAGTACGATCGTGCCCTCGGCCACGACGCGTTCGCCGATCGTGGCGCGAACTTCAAACTGCCAAAGCGGCCCGAGGACGGCGAGTTTACGCCCTTTGAGTGTGATGACTTCGTCGGGCAGTGCCGCAGCGGGGAACTTCATCGCACGAATCGACGATAGTAAAAACGACCGCCCTTTTTGCGCGGCGGCGATGCCGGAGATTTGCGCGAGCGCTTCGGCGAGGATGACGCCGGGCACGATTGGCTGACCGGGAAAATGGCCCGCAAAAAACGCGGTGTGAATCGGAAATGTTTTTCGGCCTTCAGCGGATTCTCCGGGGACAAGGGAGATCACTTCATCCACAAAAATAAATGGTTCCCGATGTGGAAGCCCGAGTGCGATAGGGTCCTGCATTAGTCTTGCGGTGGTGCGGGCACAAAATACGCGAATCGCCACGAACCCTCATACATGGCGATGCCGGCGCGATAGCCCGGATAGTCGGCCTGTTGTGCGAGTTGAGGAGGGACGACCATAAAGCCGTCGTGCTGCACCCATCGTTCCGAAAGAATGGAACTCAGCCGGCCCCAAAGATTCTTTTCATCCCAGAATGCGAACGGGTTCTCACCCTCCGGCGCGGCATCCCAACGGTAGCCGAAATCCGGCGTCATCATCGACGAGAGCGTATCGAGGTCGTGCGTCGCCACAGCGATCTTCAATCGACCGACAAACGCCTGAAACGCAACATCACCGGCGGGATTGTTGCCCGGGAGCGAGTTCCCGGGTGACTTTCCTTTTGCGGTCTTGGGCTTCTGCTTTTCTGTGGCAGGGCAGCCGGCAAGAAGCGCGACTGCGAGTAGGGAGACGAGAATGTGGGCTGTCATAAGGCCCGCAACTAGCGGCCTTTTTCGAGCATCTGCAAGCGCGCTTTCACTTCGCGTCGAGGATTCGCTGTTCGAAGCCCGCGAATTCTTCGGTGCTGATCAGATCGAGTCCCAGCAAATCGCGCAGCACTTCCAGCTTCTCGCGGAGCGCCAGATGGCCCCGCTTGGACTGAACGTAGGAGCTGATTGCGGCCACCAGACACAGAACGGAAATACTCGCACCGAACGTGAACATCACCGAATCCCCGGTCAGCCGCATTGCAAGAACGCCCGAGGCCAATGCGGCCGGTAGTCCAAACAGCAGCCACTTCAGCCACGGCTCGCCGGGTTGCCGAAAAAGAGCATCCAGCCGCTCGGCCCGCGACAGGGCGTAGTCTTCGTCCTCGATAAGTCCCGCGTGGCGCAGCTCGGAAAGCTCTTGCAGCCACGAGACGTAGTACGCGTGGGAATCCGTCCCAGGCGGGCAGTGCATTACGGCGGCAGCGGATATTGAGTTCATCAAGGCAAGGTTGTTCTAAACGTATGTTTAGCGAGTCCCGTGCCTGATGAAGGCCGATTTGAACGGCGTCTTAATTCTTCGGCACGACGTTCACAGTACTCAAAATGCGATCCGGAACCGTCGCGCCGCTTGCGCTCTTCACGTTGAATTTAATTTCCATCTGGTCCACCGGTTTCACGCCGTCGATTTCCAGGAAGACGCTCTTCTTGTCAGCGGCGAGTTTCGCGGACTTCACCTCCACGGTCTCCATGCCTTTGCTGCCGTCCGTTTTGTATTCGCCGCTGCCGTAATCGTTCGACCATTTGTAGTTCCACTGGCGCACCGAGTAGTTCCCGACATCGCCTGCGGTGGCGGGATCGAGTTCGCCGGTGAAAGTAACGTTGACACCGTTCGGTTTCACGTTGAGCTGCGAGGGAAAAGTGACCGGCTTGCCCGTGTAGCGAACGCGCTGGAGCATTCCGTCCTTCGCGGCGCTGGACTGCCAGCCTTTGAGTCCGCTGATGTAAAGCTGACCGTCGGTCGGGGAGAAACGCCCGCGCATCGTGCCGCTCTCAAACTTTAGCGGGAACTTGTAAACTCCGCCTTGTTCCACGCCGCCGACGTTCTCGTGCATCACGCCGTAGAGCGTGCAAGTGCCGTAGCTCATGTGGAGCAGCGTGCCTTCCGCGAGTCCCCAGTTCTTGCCCACCCAGACCTGACCGCCGCCTGAGTTATCCACGTCCTTCGGCATGTAGCAAATATGCCGGCTGTAATCCGTGGGTTTGTTGTCCATGTGCGCAAGGTCCGCGACCGTCACCGACTCGCCTTGCTTCACGATATGGACGTAGCACTTCGGCACCCACGAACCTTCGTTGTCGCCGGTAGTCACCACGTCGCCGGGGCCGACGCTGATGCCGTTGGGCGCGCGGACTCCCGTCGCGAAAACTTCGAGCTTCTGGCCATCCGGCGAGAGTTTGAGGATCGAGCCGGCATGATCACTGAACGGCTGGAAGCCGCGTCCGCCGGAATTCACCGGCCCGCCTTTCGCAAAGAAAAAGTTCCCCTTGCTGTCCGTCTGTAAATCGAACGCGAACTCGTGGAATCCCGGCGTCGTCTGGATGTCGTTGTTGAAGTTCTCGTAAAAGTCCACCTCGCCGTCCCCGTTCAAATCATGCAGGCGCGTGATGCCTTCCCGCCCGTGTACGTAAATGACATCATCCACCACCTTCACGCCGAGCGCCTGGAACAGCCCCGTCGCTACACGCTGCCACTTTGCCTCGCCGGTGAAATCCTTATTCACGCCGCTCACGATCCACACGTCGCCGCTCCACGTACCGACCACGATTCGTCCGTCCTTCATAAAGTCGAACGCGCCGATCCGCATCCACGCTTTGTACGGGTTATTAAAAGGCACCTCGATCGTATCCACCACGTAAGAGTCATTCTCGCCGGCCTTCCCGGCGGTCTGTTTTGATGACACAACTTCCTTCCAGCGTTGCGCACCGCCTTGAGTCAAAGGACGGAGGTCTGCCGGAGCCGCTGCACCTTTCGCCGCAGCGATGAGTTTCCGTTCATCCGCTGCCGTCCCTTTCGCGTAAGAGATTTTAAATGCGGAGCCCGCAGCGAATGCCGACACCTCCAAGAGCGCCTCTGATTTGCTGCCGGAGACCTCCGTGCCCGCAGGGAGATTCACACCCGCGATCACCGTCCGGTTGTCCCCGTCCTTGATCACGATCACGTTCTTCTCCGGCGAGGTCACTTCGCCCGAGCCCGCCCACAGGATGTTTGAACTGCCCCCGCCGGCGGCCACAACGTTCGTCGTGCGCGTGAGCACCTGCACATCGTTCACTTTCTCCAAAGCGGGCATCTCCAAAAGCGACGCCGTGCCGACCGTGTAAGCCACCACCACGCTATCGCCGCTCACAAACGTCCCTTTGAACTTCACCCAATCCTTCGGCAGCGGACCGAACGGAACCTTTGCCGCACCATCGCCCTTCGGAAGCGCCCGTGGGTCCGCAAAGCTCCCGCCCTTGCTCCACGTCGGTCCCGGATTCGTCTCAAAGAGCACCGCCGCGCCCTTCGAGATCGACGCATTCGGTCCGTGCGCGCCGTCGAAGATCACTCCCTTATACGTCACGAAGCCCCCGGTCCATCCACCCGACCAGCGGCAGAGGTCCGTATCGAAAAGCGCCCCTGCCTCCTTCGCCCCGAGCTGAATCGCGAGCCCTTTGTTCGTCGTCAGCCCTTTCCCGTTCAGCGTATTCTGGCCCTTGGTGTTGTCATACGAAGCCGTGAGGAACCTCCCGTAATCCATCTCCTCCCACTTCTGAGCTGCGACGGCGGAAATTGAGAGCCCCGCGAGTGCAGCGGCGGCGAAATGAGAGTATTTGATCATGCGGCCAATGAAACCACCGCGCGCGCCGGGTCTTTGGGTGAAAAATCTCCGCAGCGTCCCAAAAAAGCAGCCAGCCCCTCAGCCGCAGACACATACCGGCCAGGCAAAATTGACCGCCGTCCTCCCAGCGCAGCGCGCCACCACATCCGAAGAATCCTGCGGCCAAAAACCGCACGCAGCCGTGGCTGCGACGA
>JAYSTZ010000847.1:0-2435 GCA_043719365.1 Verrucomicrobiaceae bacterium
TCAAGCGCTGCTCGATTATATGGCGGGGAAATTTGTCGCTGACGGCTGGAGCTTTAAGAAACTACACCGCTCCATTTTACTTTCTGCGACGTGGATGCAGACCAGCGACCAGCGTGCTGATGTGCAGCTTCGCGACCCGGATAATCGTTTCCTTTCACGGCAAAACCGGCAGCGCCTCGATTGGGAGTCGCTTCACGATTCGCTTCTCACGGCATCGGATGAGCTCGACGAAACGATGTTCGGCCGACCTGTGAAAACGTTCGATGCTCCGTATCCGAAACGCCGTGCAATCTACGGCTACATCGATCGGCAGAATCTGCCGGCGACGTTGAGGACGTTCGATTTTGCCAGCCCGGATATGATGAACCCGCAGCGCTCCGTGACGAGCGTTCCGCAGCAAGCGCTCTACATGCTCAACAGTCCGTTCGTCATGGAGCGCGCCAGTGCGCTTGCAAGTGCTTCGGATGGCAGCGCGCCCGAAGTGCAGAGGATCGTGCAACTCTTCGAGCGGGTGCTTGGTCGCCAGCCCATGCCGTCTGAACTCGCGGCATCGCGCGAGTTTTTTGCGGAGAAACCCGAAGCTCCAATCACGGTCGTGCCGCCGCTCTGGCAGTATGGCTACGGGCGCTACGACGGTGCGACGCAGCGGATGGGCTTCACGCCTTTCCCAAAATGGACAGGCAACGCGTGGCAGGGCGGAGACAAGCTCCCCGACCCCAAACTCGGCTGGACTCACCTCACCGCCGAGAGTGGGCACCCGGATGTCGAGCAAGCCGCCATCCGCCGCTTCACCGCGCCGCGCGACATAGTGCTCACGGTGTCGGGGCGTGTGCATCGGAAGGCCGAAGCCGGCAACGGCGTGCTCGTGCGCATCGTGAGCAATCGCACGGGACAAATTGCGGAATGGGTCGTCGAGCCGAAAGGAGCCGTCGGTTCACCCGTTGGCACGCTGGATGTGAAAGCGGGCGAGGTCATTGATTTTGTCGTCGAAAGCCGCGGCGACGCGAACTCCGACACCTTTGAATGGCGCACGATTCTCACGGCTGCGGACGGCACCATCTTCTCCGCAAAAGATCAGTTCCACGGCCCCGACGCCCCAACCACCAACCTCGACCGCTGGGCCAAGTTCGCGCACGTCTTGTTGCAGTCGAACGAATTCGCGTTCGTCGATTAAGGAATCACTGCGCGCGAAAATCGCCGGGGCTGATCCCGAATTCGCGGCGAAAGAGGCGGTTGAAAAACGACAGTTGGTTGAACCCATGTTCAAACGCGATCGTGCTGATCGGCTCGGGCGTTTCACGCAGGGCGCGACAGACGGCTTGTAACCGGACTTGGTTTAGAAAAGTGGAGAACGACTTGCCCGCGTGGCGATGGAACTGGCGCGCAAACGTCGCGCGACTCATCGCGGTGAGGGGAAGCAGCGCATCGAGGCGGATCGACTCGCGGTAGTGCGCGAGGATGTAACTCACCGCCCGCTGAATCGCGTCCTGTTGCTCCGCAGTGCCATTGAGCGAAAACGGACGCGCGGCCAGCGCCCGCATCTCGCGGGCCGGCGCGACGGCGAGCAGGCTCATCAGCTTCAAAAAAGCCACCAACCTCGGAAGGCCGTTCAGGTGCTGGAGTTCGCCCATCATCTCCGCCGCCGCGCGCGCCGTTTCGCCCCGAAGGTGCAGCCCTCGCTGCGCTTTCGTTGCCAGCGATCGCAGCGGCTCCACCGCCTCGCCAAAGCTCCAAATCCCATGCTCCATCGGGAAGTCCCACTGGAGCGACAGCCCCGTGGAGCTCCCGTGCTGATGCCAGTAATGCGGCACATTCGCGCCGATGAGCACCAGATCCCCCGAGTCGAAAAGCTCGATATGGTCCGCCACAAACCGAGTCCCCGAGCCGCGCTGAATCAGCGTCAACTCCGTCGCCCGATGGTAATGCCAATGGTCTCCCTGTCCTTGAATCGCCCGCGCCACCCCGCCCCGAATCACGCTCACACGATCCACACTCCGCGTCCATCGGAGCAGACGGAACGTCTCATCGGGAGCAAGTCGGATATCTTCACGCTGCACGGGCATCGCTGGCATGATTGGCAAAACTTCACCAGATGCAAAGCAGTGAATTTGAGACGATAGTGTCAGTGTTTGCGCGGGGAGGCGTAGCGGCGGGAGCTGGCGGCGTGCGATGCTCGATGAAATGAGCACACCTACAAACTATCGTTTTTCATTCGGACCTTGGAACATCAGCGAAGGCGCGGACCCTTTTGGCGTGGAGGTCCGGAAGGCTTTCCCGCACGAGGAAAAGTTCGCGCTTTATCGCCCGCTGGGTTTTGAGGGCGTGCAGTTTCACGACGATGATGTGGTGCCGGGGATGGATGCGCTGACGCCTGCGCAACTGATGGCGAAGGCGGCGGACGTAAAGGCGATGCTGGGAAACCAAGGGCTGACGCC
>JAYSTZ010000848.1:0-14530 GCA_043719365.1 Verrucomicrobiaceae bacterium
GAAATCGCCATCGTGAGGTCGATGAAGACGGACCAGTTCAACCACGCTCCGGCACAGCTCTTTTTTAATACAGGCTTTCCCGTTCCCGGACGCCCGAGCCTTGGTTCCTGGGTGCTCTACGGCCTCGGCTCCGAGGCGCAGGATCTTCCATCGTTTATTGTCATGAGCACGGGCAGCGGCCTCAGCGCAGGCTCCTCGCTATGGTCGAGTGGCTTCCTTCCTACGCTCTACACCGGCACGCGTCTGCGCTCGCAGGGCGACCCGATCTTGAATCTTCGCAATCCCGATGGCGTCGATGCGAAGCTCCAGCGCGATTCGCTCGACCTCATTCGTGCGATGAATGAGCGCCGACTCGGCGAAGTCGGCGATCCCGAAATCGCAACCCGCATCTCCAACTACGAGATGGCATTTCGCCTTCAAACCAGCGCGCCCGACCTCATGGACCTCAAGGGCGAATCCCCCGAGACCCTCAGTATGTACGGCTGCGACCCGGACAAACCGTCCTTTGCCCGGGCCTGCCTTCTCGCACGCCGGATGATCGAACGCGGCGTCCGCTTCATCAATATTTACCACGAGGGCTGGGACGCCCACAGCGACGTCGCAGGCAACGTCCGCAACAACTGCAAGATCACCGACCAGGCCAGCGCAGCGCTCGTTTTGGATCTCAAACAGCGCGGCCTTCTCGATGAAACGCTCGTCGTGTGGGGCGGAGAATTTGGCCGCACCCCGATGGTCGAAAGCAACCCCTCGCTCGGACGCTCGCTGGGCCGCGACCATCATCCATCCGCGTATTCCATGTGGCTCGCGGGCGGCGGCATCCGCAAGGGTGTGACGTATGGCGCGACGGACGATCTGGGTTTTCACGTCGTGGAAGATCCCGTCCACGTCCACGACATGCAGGCGACCATTCTGCAAACGCTCGGCTTTGACCACGAGAAGCTCACCTACCACCACGCAGGTCGCGATTTCCGCCTCACAGACGTACACGGTCATCCGGTGAAAGCACTTCTGAGCTGACCCATCGTTTGCACCGAGGCGGCAATGCCGTATTCCACTCGTCGTGGTTCTCGGCTTGTGCTCCTGGGTGTGATTAAAAGTGGAATTATCCGAAGCCCGGAGAAAGTAGCCCGCGAACCGGAGGTAGTCTGAAAGGCAATCCCTTCGCGGCTTCACACCGCCCGCGAAGCGGCACTTAGATTGATTGGTCGCTTCGCGAGTCATATTTAGCCGCGAAGGGATTGCCTTTCAGGCTACCTCCGGTTCGCGGGCTACTTTGTGCTTCGCGCTATTCCACTTTTAATCACACCCGAAACCGGCGTGGTTCGTCATTCGTCATTTTCAACTGGCACAGACATCGCTTAAAGAGCGTTCTTCATGTGTGGAATTGCTGGATTTGTAGAACGAGAAACGCCGGAGGTCGAAGCTGACGCCCAACTACGACGAATGCTCGGTCTGATAACGCATCGCGGCCCGGATGGTGAAGGTCGCCACGTCGAACACGGCATCGCAATTGGGATGCGCCGACTCTCCATCATCGACCTCGCCGGCGGCGACCAGCCCATCTGGAACGAAGACCACTCCATCGGCATCGTGTTCAACGGCGAGATCTACAACTACGTGGAACTCCGCAAGGAACTCCGAGGACGCGGCCACATTTTCAAGACCGACAGCGATACCGAAGTCCTCGTCCATCTGTACGAAGAAGCCGGCGAGAAAATGTTCGAGCGCCTTCGCGGCATGTTCGGATTTGCCATCTTCGACCGGCCTCGTCGGTCTGTCCTCATAGCCCGCGACCACTTCGGACAAAAGCCCGTCTATTACACCACGCAGCCCGGAGCGTTCGCGTTCGGCTCCGAGATGAAGTCGTTGTTCGCGCTTCCGTGGGTGCGTCGCGACCACGATCCCGACGCGTTCCTCGACTATGTCGCCTGGCTTTCGCTCCCCTCCCCGCACACCCATTTCCGCCACATCCACAAGCTCCCCGCCGGCTCCTACATCCGCGTCTCCCTCGATGCCCCGGAGCGCGCCGAGCCCGTAAAATACTGGCGCTACGACCTCACGCAAGAGCCAGACCTCACCGACGAAAACGAGGCCACCGAGGCGCTCGATGCAGCGCTTCACGACAGTCTCCGCGTCCACCTTCGCGCCGATGTACCTCTCGGAGTCCTGCTCAGCAGCGGCCTCGACAGCCGCACGATCGTCACTTACGCGCAGGAAATTGTCGGCGGCACGATGCAGACTTTCACGGTCGGCTTTGGCACGGATGACTCGGAACTTCTCGGCGCTGCGGAGACCGCGCGCGAGATTGGCTCACGTCATCACGCCCTCGAAATCAGCGCGACGGATTTCGCCACCAGCATCGAACAAATCGCCCGGCATCTCGATGAGCCCGTCGGCGACCCCGCGTGCTTCGCTGTCTTGAAAATCTGCCAATACGCACGCCAGCACGTCAAAGTCCTCCTCTCCGGCGAAGGCAGCGATGAGCTCCTCGCGGGCTACGGGCGCTATGGAGGAATGCTCCACACGCTCGATAAAACCGACCGACTGCGCTGGCTTGGCCGCATTTTCCCGACGTCCAACTACTCCGGCTCACGCTGGCAGCGACTGCTTCAGCGCGTCCATACGACGCGTGCCGCCGAGACCATCCTGCTCCGCCGCGAAGGCCTGCCGGGCGACATCCGCAGCCCTCGCGGACTCACCGCGGATCAAATGGCCCGCATTTTCGCCCGCGCGCACAAACACTCCGGCATCTGCCGCACCCAGCGCGATGGTCTCAGCACTTTGCTCTCGCTCGATCTCGACTGGCAACTCGCCGAATCCCTTTTGCAAAAAGCCGACAAAATGAGCATGGGCGCGAGCATCGAATTGCGCACGCCCATCCTCGATGTCGAGGTCGCCAAAGTCGCCGCGCGCATCCCTTCTTCGCTCAAGCTCCACCACTCCGGCACCGGCAAATACATCCTCCGCAAGACGCTCGGAAGAAAGCTCAACGAAGACCTCACCCGCCCGAAGAAAGGCTTCCCGGTTCCGCTCGACAAGTGGTTCGCAGGCCCGCTCCGTGAGCGCGTCGAGGCGGAGCTCTTCGCCAGCGATTCCACCGTGTGCGAGCAGCTTGAGCGACCGTTGCTCCGCGCAGCGTGGGACGATTATCTCGCCGGTCGTTGGGAAGGCCGTTACCCGTTTTACTCGCTCTGGCTCTACGAGACGTGGCGTCGGACACTACCGAAATGAAGGTCACGATCTGCATCCCGTGCTTCAACGCCGCGCGCTGGGTTCGCCAGTGTGTCCAGAGCGCTCTCGACCAGCAGGGCATCGAGCCGGAGGTCATCGTCGTCGATGACGGCTCCACCGATGGCTCTGCGGAAATCGTCCGCGAGTTCGGTTGCCGCGTGACTTTGCTCGTCGGCGAGAAAAAAGGCGCACCGCACGCCCGTAATCTCGCTTGGCGACACGGCACGGCAGAATGGGTGCAGTTTCTCGACGCCGACGACTGGCTGGAACCCGGAAAAATCGCCACACAGCTCCGCGAAGCGCCCGATGCCGAAATCATCCACAGCCCCATTTGGATCGAGAACTGGACGGATGCCGGCTCCACCCGTGAGCGCAGCCAGACCGCGCCCGACGAGGACATCTTTACGCAATGGATCACCTGGAAAATCCAGCAGACCGGTTGTGCGCTCTGGCGGCGCACCACACTGGAGAGCCTCGGTGGATGGAAGGAAGGCCAGCCATGCTGCCAGGAACACGAGCTTTACCTGAGGGCCATCATCGCACAGAAAAACTTTCAATACGCCCCTACCGCCGGCGCTGTTTATCGTATCTGGAGCGAAGGCACGCTCTGCCGCAAAGACCCGCGACTCGTCGCACGCATCCGCACCGGGCTCATCGACGATCTCCTCGCGTGGCTCAAGGAAAACGAGAAGCTCACCGCGCAACACCTTGCCGCAGCCGGACAAGTCTTTTTTGAAACTGCACGCACCTGGGCCCGCTTCGACCTCACCGAAGCCGCCGCCTACGCCGCCGAGCGTAAAGCGCGCGGACCTTACCGCGTCACCGGACCCGCCGCGCCACGCAGCTACCGCATCATTCACGGACTGCTCGGTTTCACGTGGGCGGAGAAAATCGCCAGCGCAATTCGATAGATACGCGCTCAGGGAAAAACCACCGTAGTGGCCAAGACAGCGGGCGTCGCTTGGGACGCGAGCAGCGCCGCCTCACCGCATCACGGCATTTTTGCTCGGGTCTGGAACTACCGTTCTTACCGGCTCGAACTCCCGCTCCATCGTGTCGAGATAATCAGTAATCCGCGGATCCACCGGGGCGGCGGGCTTCGGCTCGGCTCCCTTTGCTGCGCGGAGGTAGTTGTCAAATACGCCGTTTCGTCCGGTGACCTGCGTCGCTTCAAACCAGTTCAGATAATCGGTGATGAGCGCCATCCGTCCGATCAGTTTTTTTCGGTAGCTCTCGGCACCGGTAATCTTTTCTCCGGCTTCCTTCGTTTTTCCAGCAATCAACAACGCGACCGCTTGTTCGTAGTCTGTCACCACCGGACGAAAAAGCGGATTCGCCCTTGTGCTGAACGCCACGAGGCGGACCTGCGCTGCACGGAGCGATTGCTTTGCTCCCGGAAGCGCGATGAATTTTTCGAAAGCGGCTAACGCGAATCGCTCTGAGCGGCCCGTCTTATCCATCACGATATTGAGCGACAAAACGTTGCTGAGTTCCTTGTCGCTTTCCTCCAGCGCGAGGCCCTGCCAGCGCTCGGAAACTGCAAACCGCGCAAGCTGGAGGCTCCACCATTTTGCGAGGCTCTTGTCCGATTCTGCGAGCGATGGAAAATGATGCACCAGCGCGCCCATCGGGTCGGCGCTGATTGCGGGCCAGTCGCGGATGAGCCGACCGAGGTTTTCGGGACCATTCGGAAGACTGAGAAGCGCTTCGACCAAACACATGGCACTGGCGCGATCCACCTCGCCGGAGATCCCGCCCAGCATGACGGGCGGCTGCGAGATGAACTTGTCGAGCGCGGGCAATTTGGAGCGGTCTGCGATGCTCTTGAAAACGTCGGAGTTCAGTTCTCCATCGCGGCGGCGCATGGATTGGATGAGGCCTTCGGCGACCCACCACGGCGGCTCAATAATTGGCTTCCCGCTCACGAGCGGACGATCCCGGTAGCTCATCTCGAGGAACACGGCGCGGACCACATGCTTCTGCAAAAAGATGCTCGCGGGATCATCGCCGATCCGCACGTTCATTTCCACTTTGCCGCCGGCTGGAGTCTGCACCAGTCCGAGCCTCACGCCAGGCTCCGATTTACCGGGTTCGGCGCGGTCCAGCGTAATGAGGAGCGGCATATCCCAGTCATCGCGCTCTTTCAGGAGACGTAGGATTCGGTCCTTCGTTTCCTCGACAAACATGATGACACGCCCCCGCAATTCGCGGTCATCGCAATACACCACAAACTGCCCGGACGCGCTGGTGCTGCGGTTCTTCAAGTCCGCGCCGTTCACCGCACTTACGAACAAAAGCGCGGCCGTTAGAATCACCCCTGGCAGGGGAAGTTTCATTACAGTGGCTTGCTCACGAAAATGGCCTTGTTGTCTTCCAAACGAATTTCCGCGAGGCGATCGGACTGCTTGATCTCCTTCTGGTATGCGTTCCAAATTCCGCTCACCGCCCAATCGGAAACCAGTCCGGCCGCGACGGGATGAATGCCGAGTTTCCCGATGCGGATTCCCACGGCTTCGCCCTTCACCTTGCCGTCGGCGACGACGGTCTTGTAGGTCACGCTGCTATAAATCGGAAGTCCCCACGCGTTGCGCTCAACATAGACGGTGAGCAGCTTGGGTTCGACCGCCACCAAGGCGCGAACGAATTTGATTCCCGCCACGCCATCGCTCGCCTTGAGGGTCTGCCGGACGGTGGCGTTCAAATCATCCTCGGAAAGCGTGACTGCATTCGCTGTCGGAGCCGCCATCAGCCGCTCCCAAAGTTCCGGGATCGGAGTTGTGGGAATGTGGTCCTTGCGCGACTCCGGCATGTCCTCGGGCTTTTGCCACACCAAGAACATGGCCGCGACTATGGCCGAAAGGAGAGTCACCTGAATGCCGATCTTGATGTCGTTGTAAACCGCGCCACGGCGGACGGTCATCATCTTCTTCACCCTGCGTTGGGAAACATCCGCTTCCTGCGCGGCTTTTGCCTCCGCGATTTTGGGGAGGATGGAACGGTCGAGCTTGCTCCCGCAGTTGTGGCAATAAACGCGCTCCGGCTCATTTTCGTGCCCGCACGACTCGCACTTCAGTTTCAGTGGATCAGGTTTCGACATACGGAATCAGTCTTTCTTTTTTGTTTTCGTCCCAGTGTCAGCCGCTTTGGTCTCGGTCTTTTTCGGCGGTGCCGAATCGGCCGTGTCCTTCTTCGCGGCGGTCTTATATCCGTCGCTGCGGTAGTCGGTGATGTAAAATCCGCTTCCTTTGAAAATGAGACCTGCGCCGCTTCCGAGCATTCGCTTCACCGTGCCCTTGCCCCATTTCTTCATCTGGCAGTGGTCCTTCGGGCACGTGGCGAAAGCGTCGTCCTTCATGGACTGGACGCATTCAAAGGACTTTCGGCACTTCGCGCACTCGTATTCGTAGGTCGGCATTATCGTTTAGTAGGGGAATCGTCGTCGGCTGGTAACAAGCGAACTTGCATTGAGCAAGAGCTGTCACATTTCTTACAGGAAATCCACATTTTATCGGGATTTTCCCGACAGCTTAGTTGCCCGCAGGCTTCGCAGGCTCCGGCGCGGCTGGCTCGGCGGGCTTTGGTGCTTCGGGTGCTTTAGCGGGTTCCGGTGCGACTGGCTCGGGTGGTTTCGGCGCGGCAGGCTCCGTCGGAGCTGGAGCTGGAGTCGCGGCAGGCTTTTCGGGATTTGCGGCGGGCTCAGGTGTCTTTGGCGTCTCTGGAGCTTTATCAGGAGCGGGCGGCGGCACAGAAGGAACTGCCTCGACCGGCACCCTCGCCGGGTCGGTCACGGTTGTCGGCACGGCTGGCTTTGCCGCTTCCGCCTTGGCTGCCTCGGCTTTCGCGGCGTCTTCAGCCGACTTGCGCGCTGCGTCCTCCTGCTGCTTAACCTTCTCGGCGGCGAGATATTTCGAAACGGCGGTCACCGAATCTTCGTTCTTCGAATAAAGGATCGAAAGAACGAGCGTGATGACCATGAACAGGCCGGCGAGCCAGCGTGTCAGGTTTGCGAGCACATTGGTCGTTTGAGCACCGAAAATGTTACTGGCGGTATCGCCGCCGAATGCCGCGCCGAGACCTTCATTCTTTGGGCGCTGCAAGAGCACGACAAAGATGAGCATGATGCAGACGAGAACATTCACCGCGATAAGAAGCTTGGTGATGATGCCGATAAACGTGACTCCGAGAATTAACATACTTTGAAAAAAGGGGGCGGACTATGCGAAGAACTCATCTGAGTAGCAAGGGGCATTTTGGAGATTGCGGCGATTTGGCTAAAGAAGAGCAGCTTCGAGGGTTCCCCTCAATATCACCACCATGCCGCTCAAAACTACTGTCAGCCGAAATGTCCTCTACGCCGGAATCGGATTCGCCGCCGGGCTTTGCCTCGCAGGTTCGGTGAGCGTCGTCCTTTCGTCGGTCAAAAAAGAAGCAACCCCGCAGAGCGCGCCTGTCTTTAATCCGACCGCCTCCGGCTCCAGTGCAACCGAAAGCCCCGCCTATTCAGGCACGGAGCCTACCAGTGATAAGGAGGCGAAGCTCTTCGGCGCATTGCGCGACCCGAATGATATGCGGCGGACGGCGGCCATGTACGACGCGGTCAACACAATCTCCATTGAGGAAATGCCCGGACTCATCGCGAAAGTCCGCTCCATGTCCGGCGAAATGCGCGAAATGCTCATGCCCGTCGTCCTCGCCCGCTGGGCGCAAATGGACCCGAAGGCTGCGGGCGACTACCTCGTCACGCTGCAAGACCGCAATGGCCGCGACCGTGCGATGCGCTATGTTATCGCTGCATGGGTGGACAAAGATCCGGCGTCCGCAAAGCAATGGTTGCTCGCATTGCCGCCCGGGTATCATCGCACAAACGCCGTGCAGGGCTACATCTCCGCCCTTGCAAAACGGTCGCCGGAAGACGCGCTCGCGTTCATCAAGACCCTCCCGCCCGGCACTCGCGTGGACAATGCGTATGACACCGTCTTTTCCCAAATGGCGCTCAGCAACGGCCTCGGCGCGGCGCAAATGGCTCTCGATTTGCCCAAGAGCGGAAATCGCGACTCTGCTGTGCGTGCGGCGATTTCCCGCTGGGCGCAGTCCAATCCGTCCGACGCATTCGCATTCGCAAAAGACATGGACCAGGCAAACCTCAGGCGCGATGCCATGCAAAACGTGCTGGGAAACTGGGCCTCCACCGACCCCGTCGGAGCTCGCTCGGCGGTGCTCGCCCTGCCGGAAGGCGACATGCGCAACGGCAGCATCCGCACGCTCATCGAAAACCTCGCGAGCCGCGACCTCGAAGGTGCGAAGGGCCTGCTCGCAGAACTGCCTGAGGGCGAACAGCGCGCACGTGCGACGCGGACCATCGTCGAAACACTTTCGTATTCCGACCCAAATGCGGCCGCGGAATTCATGCTCACGCTTCCTGCCGACGAAAACCGGCAGGGCATGGCCCGCACCGTCACCAGCATGATGGCGCGGCAGGACTTGAACTCCGCTATCGCGTGGGCGGAAAAGCTCGGCCCCGAGGAAATGCGCAGCGCCTTTGGCGGCATCGCACAAGTGTGGGGACAGCAGGACCCAAAGGCCGCGCTCGATTTTTACGCGAAAAAGGAGCTCATGTCCGAGGACGGCGTGATGCTCAGCAGCGTCCTGCGCAACTGGGCCTACAGCGACCCGAAGGAAGCGCTCAATTGGGCCCGCGGGCTCGGCGAAGGGAAGATCAAGGACCGCGCAATTTCCAACGTGATTGGCTCCATGGCGGACACCGATCCGAAGAAAGCGGCCGACCTCATCGGCTCGCTCCCAATCGAATCGCAGGACGACGCAGCGGGCAGTCTCATCGCCCACTGGAGCAACCGCGACCCCGCGGCCGCGGGCGACTGGACCGCTCGAATGCCCGAGGGCGATGCGAAAACGAAGGCGGCTCGCAGTTATATCGAAATTGTCGGCGGTCGCGACGTGGTGAGCGCTACGAAATGGCTCGGCAAACTTCCCGCTGGGAATGCACGCGACGCAGCCGTGGGGGATTTCACGCGGCAAGTGACCGACAAAGATCCCGAAGGCGCCGCCGCATGGGCCGTGACTATCAGCAACAACGAACAGCGGGATAACAGCCTCGACCGCGTCATCCGCAACTGGAATCGCCGCGACCCGAACGCCGCTCTCAATTTCGTCTATAGCTCGCAGGCCGTGTCGCCCGCGCTGAAGGCAAAATACCTGCCGAAACAATAATCCCCGGCGGGCCGAGCGGAAGCGTGCAACTTTTGGGCGTCGTCGTTCCGGGGAACTAGAGTGGTGCAGACGACAAGACTTAAAGCGGCACTTTAGCTGTATTTATGCTTCGCGAGTGGCGCATTGCCGCGAAGGGCTCTCGGGCCACTTTCCGCGCCATCACCGGTTCACATACCCGCTCACCGCATAGTCGCTCATATTCTCATCCCGCACCCACAACCGGCTGAGCATGAACACCGCGAACCACACGCCGAAGAGCGGCAGGACGCTGAGCTGATTCTTAGGAAACCAAAACTCTCCGACGTTAAACGCGGCCCATTCCGTCTGCGGCGAGTGCGCTTCAAAGAGCTGGAAATAGGAACCTTCGCATGTCCCCTGCACATTCACCGAGACCGGGCCTGGGATTGCCGCGCTCCATAGCGGGAGCGGTTCTCCGCGCTCCACTTTCGCCCATGTGTCGCGGCGGATTTCGAGCAACTTGTCCGCGCGCACTTTCGGGTCGGCGATTTCTTTTTCGAGCTTCTCCGCGACGCCTTCCATGTGCTGCTCAAACTTCCGGTCCACAATCGGCCATGCGCGACCATACACGAAAAGCGGCAGCGCGTAGTCCGTCACGAGGTTGTAGCCGCCGTAGAGCTTGTCCTTGTATTCGCCGGGCCGGTTCACCCACACGTGGTCGCCCACGCCGAGCGGATTCAACGCGTCAGTGAAAGTCAGCAACGCGTTTTGCACGATGCTCACCACGGCCAAAATCACCGACACAATCCGCCAGTTCACAAACGCCGGAACCAGCGGGATGCACAAAAACGGGATCGCCGGAATGAGGTAGCGCGGCCCCGCAGCGAAGCCGCCGTGAAAGCCGTTGAAGCACGAGTTCACACCAAAAAAGAACAGCACAATCCCGCCGATGATCCACCGCTCCGCGCGCAGCACCTTCGTCCGCCACCACATGAACATCACACCCAGCGACAGCAGCAGCACCGGCGACAGCCAGAACAGCCCGCGCCACGGCGTCACCGTGATCACCACCGCCGCAAACCACGACGGCGCGGTGAACATCCCGAGAAACGCAGGTGCGATTTCCTTGAACGCAGGATTTTGAAAGCTCGTGTTCAGCGTGAACGGCGAGCCGAGCGCCACCGCATTATACGTGAGCAGCGCCGCGAGCGAAGGCAACACCCCCAGCGTATAAAAGACCGCCGCGCGCCGGTTCGGACGCTCCTCTTTTAGCAGGAGATAGAGCGCAAACATCGCACCGGGGATTGCCGCCAGGTAGTTCGTCACCGCCGCCACGCCGCTCCACACACCGCAAAGCCCCGGACGATCATCCCGCGCCGCCGAGAAGGCCGCGAGCAAAAGAACAGCAGTCAGATTGTGGTCGAAAAACAGCGTCGAAAACGGGAAGAACGTTGTCCCCAGCGCGAAGACCGTCGCAGCGAGCAGCACCGCGACCTGACGCCCCGGAAACATCGCCCCCGCCAGCCGGATGAACACCACCACGCCCAGCGCCGAGATCAGGCCCACCGTGAACGCAGACACCAGCCACGAGTTCAGCGTCAGCAGCCACCAATGGTCCGGATTCATCCCGAATAGCTTCTCGATATGGTGCGTCAAAAAATACACCGGCACCGCCAGCAGCGCCGCGCCCGGCGGCTTGTTCGGGTGAAAATGACCATCCGGCGCGTAGCCCACATCGCCCGTGCAAGTCCCCTCGCCCACCTTCACCAGCACCGCCTCCGGGTCCGGCACCTTGTCATTCACCGTGAGCTGCGCCCACTCCGGCTTCTGCGGCGTCCCCACATTCCGCCAGTCGCCCCACGACAGCTCGTGCTTCTTGCCCGCAAACGTGAACTCCCCGCGCACCATCTTCGGACGCACGAGCAGATCCGGCTTCTTCGGGTCTCGCATGTAAACGAGGTAATCATCCACCGCAAAAGTCCCCTTCTCCACAATCGCCCGCACCTCGGCAAAGCGGGCATTCTGATTCCACCCCCCGCCTTGATGAAACCAGGCGAAGGTGATGAATGATGCGAAGAAAAACAGGACTTGCAAGCGGCGTGACGGCACCCGCCCACCATGCCGTCACCCACCGAATCCCCGCAAGCCATCAGTTTGCCATGCTGATTCTCCACGCCCTGAGATCGAGTGAAACGGCTACGGTGCTCGCTGGACTTGGAGCCGCATGTATCGCTGGGTGGTTGAGGAAACCGCTGTATCGTCGCGGAACGTGACGGTTTCCGTTCCGTCGCCATTGCTTGCTGCAGCGCCCACTTGCGTTGTGGTGGATGTCCAGCTTGTCCCGAGCAGATCATTGTTTTGCACCGTGTATGTGAGGTCGAGCGCGGGTGTGCGGCGGCGGAAGGTGAGCGTGAGGTAATTACTTCCCGAGATGTTGGTCGTGCCCGGCGTCAGCGTGCCGGTGCCGTCCGGGATCTTCGGCGCGAAACCGAGTGCGAACTCCGTGAGGTTGTTGCGTCCGTCACCGTCGGGGTCTGCGAGGTCCCCGCTGATATTGGTATCAGTCAGTTCGAGGGCGGTGAAGTTTGCCGACTGCCACGCGACGAACGCGCTGCTGACCATCACTATGCTTTGCTGCGCCGCCCCGAGAATCGCGGCGCCGATGAGCGGTTGCCCGAGGTTCACGGTGAGTAGCTCGCCGCTGTCGGCAATCGCATCGGCGGTGATGGGAACGGTGATGGTCTTTACCGCGCTGTCGCCGTCCGCCCACGAAAGGTTGCCGCTCGCGCTGGTGAAATCCGCTGCCGTCGCGGTGCCCGCGACGGTGCTGTATCCGACGCTGATTGCCCCGGCACTGCCCCCGGTCCGTGTTGCGCTGATGCTGAGAGTCGTACCTTCAATGCCGGCGTGCGTCTGCGCAGAAAGTTGCACAGTGCCGGGCACCGCCGGGAGTCCGGCGTAGAATCTCCAGTGTGGCCGCGAGCTTGCGCTTCCTTGGAAATTGCCCGGGTCACCGACCAGAAGGACGCGACCGTCGGGCTGAAGCGCAAAGTCATTGACCCCGCCAGTCGTCCCGCCGGCCGCGATGAATCCAGCATCGTTCGCACCTGCGGCGGTGATTCGGGCGAGTCTATTGGCGGCGACTCCATTGAATGTAGTGAACGTTCCGCCGATTAGAATTTTCCCGTCGGGTTGGAGGCGCATTGCGTCCACGCTTCCGTTGCTGGTCGGAGCAAACGTTGAGTCCAACCCGCCCGTGGAAGTGAGCCGTGCGATGCCGGCGCGGGCAGTATTATTGAAAGCGGTGAAGTCGCCCGAGATGAGTATCTTTCCATCGCCCAGCACGATGATGTCGCCCACTGTTTGCACCGTACTGGTACTGCCTGCAAGATGCGCTCCGTCAGTCACACCGTTGAACGCAGGGTCGAGCGCACCCGTCGTTCCGAGCACGCGGCAGAGGCTCTGTTTCGACGGCGATCCGCTGAAATAGAAAGTTCCGCCGACTACAATTTTGCCGTCCGTTTGCAGCGCGAGCGACTCGACTCGCCAACCCGAACCCGCGCCAAAAGTCGGCGGCGTGAATGAGGCATCCGCGCTTCCGTCGGCGTTCAGACGGGCGAGCATCCGCCGTGCTCCGGCATTCACCGTGGTGAACGCGCCGCCGATGACGACCTTGCCGTCGGGCTGCGCGAGCACAGAATAAACAATGTCATCCGTGACGGTGGTGAATGTCCCATCCAGCGAACCGTCGCTATTGAGTCGCGCGACGTTTGCGTGAGCTACGCCATTCACCGTGGTGAACTTGCCGCCGATGATGATCTTTCCATCGGGCTGGCGGGCTAGATCCATCACCCTCGGGCTCGCGCCACCCGTCACTCCGCCGCCAGTGGCAAAGGTCGAATCGAAAGAGCCATCAGCGTTCAATCGCACAATTCCACCGCGATTGTAGCTCACAAAATTCGCATCCTGCACAGAACTGAACCATCCCGCCGTGAGGATTTTTCCATCGGGGAGCACGAGCGCCTTTTCGACGGTGTTGTTGAAAAAGTCGGGCACGTAAGCCGGGTCTGCGACGCCAGGATCGATGATCGTGACGGTCGCGCTGCTGCCGTTGAGGATTCCGCCGGTGATGCCGCTGAGCGTAACCGAGAAGCTCTGTTTTCCCTCGTTCGACGCGTCCGAGATAATCGGGACAGTGAACGTTTTCGGCGAGATGTCGCCATTAGCCCAGTTGAGCGTGCCGCTTGTTGCCGTGAAGTCCGCAGGCGATGTCGCAGTCCCCGCCGAGGTCGCGTAGTTCACGGAGACAGCACCCGTCGCGCTGTTCGTACGAATGACCGACAGCACAGCCGAACCCGCTTGCTCGCTGACGTTCAGCGCGGTCACTTCAAATTGAATGCGCGGCTGAAGCGTCACCTGCACGTCGATCCATTCGTCATTCCCAGTGCCGCCGCGAGCCACGGTGTTGAGCGTGATTCCCGCGACTGCGTCGGCAAAAGTCGCTCCGACTTGCAGCGCTGCGTCGGCGACGCTCGTGCCGGGCGTCGCCATATCGAGAAGGTTTCCCTGCTGGTTCTGGTTATAGCCCCAAATGACGTAAGCGCCGTTGTCCAGCGCAGCATTGCTCGTCGCACGGCGGTGACCGATCCAGTAGTCCTGGGTCGCATTGCGCACGATCTTTAGTCCGAGCATGTTCGCCAAATTGGCCCCCTGCGCATCGAAACGATAAACGCGATATATGCCGCCGGTCGTGACGGTCGTCACTGCGGCATCGGGTAGCCATTGCAGGATGCTTTTATTCCAAAGCGAGAAGTGATGCGTGATGTCCGTCCCATCACCCATCACATCGAATTCGTCCCCGTATTCCAACGACGTACCGCTCGCTGAAACCGGGTTGCCATCGGAAACATTCCAAAGATTTGAATGCTCAAGTCCGTAGGTGTGGCCGAGTTCGTGTGCGACCGTGGCGAAGTCGAAGTATCCGTTAATCCAAAGATTCGGACCGTTCACATCGCCCAATCCCCCGTAATTGATCTGGGAGCCCGGAATGTTCGAAAGTTCGGAGAACACAACGGCGATACGGTCATAACTCGCGAGGTTAAATCCCGCAGTG